>NZ_RZPW01001350.1:0-715 GCF_003998455.1 Mesorhizobium sp. M7A.F.Ca.CA.001.08.2.1
CCAGCCCTCGGCCAGTTCGCCGGACGCCGGCTTTCCGCCACCCAGCACGCACAGCGCACCCTCGCGGCGCGCTATGCCGAGATAGGACAGCACCTTCTCGCGCTGGGCTTGCGTGGTGATCGGCCCGACCTGCGTCTCTTGCAGCGCCGGATTGCCCAATCGAGCGCTGGCCGCCAGCGTTATGACGCCTTCCACGAAGCGGTCGTGGATCTTGCGATGCACCAGCAGGCGCGAACCCGCGATGCAGGTCTGGCCGCTGGCCGCGAAAATGCCTGAGATCGCGCCGTTGACCGCGCTCTCGATATCGGCGTCGTCAAAGACGATGTTGGCCGATTTGCCGCCGAGCTCCAGCGTGACGGTCTTAAGCTGTTCGGCAGCCGCGCGGTAAACGGCGATCCCGCCGGGCTCACCACCGGTGAAGGCGATCTTGGCGATGTCGGGATGGGAAACAAGCGGCACGCCGACATCCAGCGGCATGCCGGTGACGGTGTTGACCACACCGGGCGGGAAGTCTGCCTGCGCAAACAGTTTCACGAACTCCAGCGTCGAGGCCGAGGCGTGTTCCGACGGCTTGATGACGACAGTGTTGCCTGCCGCCAGCAGCGGCGCGAGCTTCCAGGTCAGAAGCAGAAGCGGCGAATTCCAGGGCACGATCGCTGCAATGACACCCAGCGGCTCGTGGCGGGGGAAAGCGAACATGGCAGCCTTTTCGATC
>NZ_RZPW01001351.1:0-714 GCF_003998455.1 Mesorhizobium sp. M7A.F.Ca.CA.001.08.2.1
TCCCAGGGTTCTGCTCGTCGCCGCCATTGCCGTGGTGGTGGCGACAGCCGGGTTGTTTGCCGGCATCGCGCTTTTGAAGCTGATCCGGCTTGCCACCAACATTGCCTATTTCGGCCAGTTCTCGCTTGCCGACCTGAAGCTCGAGAACACGCCGCTTGGGCTTGCCGCCGTCCTCGTTCCGGTGATCGGTGCGCTGATCATCGGCCTGATGGCGCGCTATGGCAGCGAGAAGATCCGCGGCCACGGCATTCCCGAAGCCATCGAGGCGATCCTGCTCGGGCGCTCGAAACTCGACGCCAAGGTGGCGATCCTGAAGCCGCTGTCGTCGGCGATCTCGATCGGTTCCGGCGGACCGTTCGGCGCGGAAGGACCGATCATCATGACAGGCGGCGCGATCGGCTCGCTGATCGCGCAGATGCTGCCGGTCAGCGACAACGAGCGCAAGACCCTGCTGGTGGCTGGTGCGGCAGCGGGCATGACCACGGTGTTCGGAACACCGATCGCCGCCATCATGCTGGCGGTCGAACTGCTGCTATTCGAATGGACCCCGCGCAGCTTCATTCCGGTGGCGGTCGCGGCTGTTATCGCCGAGGTCGAGCGCACCATGCTGCATCTGCCCGGGCCGATCTTTCCGTTTCAGGGCGGCATGGAGGTGTCTTTTGTCGGCCTTGCCGGCTGGGTGGCGATCGGCGTTTGTGCAGGACTTCTGTCGGG
>NZ_RZPW01001352.1:0-707 GCF_003998455.1 Mesorhizobium sp. M7A.F.Ca.CA.001.08.2.1
TCACTTATGCGCCGAAGGCCAACTTCTTCGGCACCGACAGCTTCACCTACAGGGCGTCCGACGGCACCGCCGAGAGCAACATCGCGACCGTCGCCCTGACCATTACGCCAGTGAACGATGCGCCTGTCGCCGCGGATGACATCGCATACGTTGCCGAGGACGGCAGCCTGGTGGTGTCGATCCTCGCCAACGACAGCGATGTCGACGGTGACGCGCTGACGCCGGTCCTGGTTTCCGAGCCGACCAACGGCACGCTGACGCTCAATCCGGACGGCAGCTTCACTTACGCGCCGAAGGCCAACTTCTTCGGCACCGACAGCTTCACCTACAAGGCGTTCGACGGCACCGCCGAGAGCAACATCGCGACCGTCGCGCTGACCATAACGCCGGTGAACGATGTGCCTGTCGCCGCCGATGACACCGCAAGCGTTGCCGAAGATGGGACGATTGTCGTGCCGGTGCTTGGCAACGACAGCGACGTCGACGGTGACACACTGACCCCGGTTCTCATAGCTGGACCGACCAACGGCACGCTGACGCTCAATCCGGACGGCAGCTTCACCTATGCACCGAAGGCCAATTTCTTCGGCGCCGACAGCTTCACCTACAAGGCGTCCGACGGTACCGCCGAGAGCAACATCGCGACCGTCGCCCTGATCATCACGCCGGTGAACGATGCGCCTGTCGCCGCCGATGACATCGCATAC
>NZ_RZPW01001353.1:0-706 GCF_003998455.1 Mesorhizobium sp. M7A.F.Ca.CA.001.08.2.1
AGGATCAAGGGCGTGCCGCAGGTCGACGATGCCTATGCCGTCGAACTGCGCAAGCAGGCCTTCCCGAACACGATCAAGTTCCTCGACTGGATCTGGCCATCGGAGGTCGCGAGCGCCACGGCTTCGGCAATCGCCGGCATCGTCGGCGGCACCACGACGCCCGAAGACGCCGCCGCATCGATCCAGACCATCTTCGACGACCTCAAGGCCCAGGGCAGCTGGCCGCCCAAATGAGGCCCTGAAGTAGCGCCTGCAAGCGAGCGCCCATCCAGCCGGGCTGATGCGCCAGGAAAGAAGAACAGAGGCTGCCTGCTTCGGGCAGCCTCGCCCATCGGAGAGAACACATGACGACACATCGCGCCGAACGGCAGCGCTTCTCGATCGGTTACCATCTGAACAGCTGGGACCTGACCGGCCTTCCGCTCAGGCCAGCCATCAAGTTTCTCGCCGACCAGGGCTTCGGCTGGTTCGAGATCCTCGCCTTCACCAGCCTGTCGGACCAGTACGCCCGCAAATACATGCAGCTCGGCAATCAGGCGCCGATGGGGGTGACCACCGACACCGACATCTTGCGGCGCTATGCGCTGCTGTCGGAAGGCCAGAGCGAATATGGCATCAAGCTCTCCTCCTTCTACGTCAATGCGATCTTCACCAACCCCGTCGCCTGGCCTTATGAACGTGACGTGCTCGTCGGGCTGACCAGGAT
>NZ_RZPW01001354.1:0-697 GCF_003998455.1 Mesorhizobium sp. M7A.F.Ca.CA.001.08.2.1
ACATAGCACGGCGGACAAGGTGATCAAGATTTGCTCATTCCGACGCGCCGGCAAACAGCACGACGCCGTCACCGCCGTCGGGCGGCCAGTCGCGGGTGGTGCGATCATTGCCGCCAGTCAGCACCGCGGCGGACGCCCGCATAGATCGGGCCGGTCTTGCTGTCGAACAGCGCGATCTGGTGGCCGGTGTCCATGCCCCATAGCCGGGCCGTGCCGTCGAGCGAGCCGGAGGCCAGGCGCTGGCCGCCAGCCGATAGCGCCAGGAGGGCCGCCGTCGGCGCCCGGCTTGGTTGACACATGTCGCGCATCTGCCATGCTCGCCGAGGATTCTGGAGAGATCACGATGAAGAAGACTTACGCGAAGCCGACCTTCGTCAAGAAGGGCAAGCTTTCCGCCGTCACGGCAAACGCCCCGAGCAGCGTCACGCTTTAATCCGGCGCATCTCTGGCGGATCGCGCCGGCGCTGGAGAGCAAACTCCAGGTGCAATTGGTTTTGGGATGGCCCGAAGCAAAGAATAGGGACCCTGGCCCTTTGTCGCGCATTGTTGGGTTTATTGTTTGTTGCTTTCAGCTCGCATGGTTGACAGATGGCCGCAGTATGGCATCATCAGGCTGGGATTTTAGGAGAGTCTGATATGAAAAAGATTTATGTGAAGCCGTCGTTCTTGAAAAAGGGCCGTCTGTCGGCGGTCACAG
>NZ_RZPW01001355.1:0-695 GCF_003998455.1 Mesorhizobium sp. M7A.F.Ca.CA.001.08.2.1
TGAAGCGCATGGAAGGCCGCGACGTTTTCGGCAAGATCATCCTGCGCGTCGGCTAGAGCCTTGACCTCTGTATTCAAGAAGTTCCGCCGGGACCTCAAATTTCGTTACGGCAGGCAACTGCGCCAGCTCAATTACTGGCTGGTGGCGCGGGCAGCGATGATGATCATCTCGGTCCTGCGCCTGCTGCCGGCCGACAGTGCGCTGAATTTCGCCGACCGCGTCGCACGCCTGGTCGGCCCCCGGGTTGGACGCCATCAGGTCGCCGTCGACAATCTGCGCAAGGCCTATCCGGAAAAGAGCGAAGCCGAAATCCAGGCGATCGCCTCCGACATGTGGGGCAACATGGCTCGCTTGGCCGCGGAATACATCTTTCTCGACGCCCTCTTCGACTACGACCCCGCGGCCAGCGAGCCCGGCCGCGTCGA
Organism: Mesorhizobium sp. M7A.F.Ca.CA.001.08.2.1; assembly: GCF_003998455.1. NCBI lineage: Bacteria > Pseudomonadati > Pseudomonadota > Alphaproteobacteria > Hyphomicrobiales > Phyllobacteriaceae > Mesorhizobium > Mesorhizobium sp. M7A.F.Ca.CA.001.08.2.1. The sequence goes on from NZ_RZPW01001355.1 coordinate 426, forward strand.
GGTCAAGGGGGCTGACCACTTCGTCGAAATAGCCAGCGAAGAGAAGCCGCACATCGTCTTCACCGGTCATCTCGGTAATTTCGAATTGCTGCCGGTGGCGGCCGCGACTTTCGGCATGAACATCACTGCGCTGTTTCGCCCGCCTAACAATCCCTATCTCGCCGACTACATCCTCTCGACGCGCCGCTCGACCATGGGCTCGTTGCTGCCATCCATGGCGGGCGCGTCATTCGCCTTGGCCGGGGTTCTGGAGAACGGCGGCAACATCGG
>NZ_RZPW01001356.1:0-694 GCF_003998455.1 Mesorhizobium sp. M7A.F.Ca.CA.001.08.2.1
GAAATGCATAGGCCTCGTACGGGTTCTGAAAAAAGGCATGCTTGTGCGGATCGAGCCGCAGGTGTCGCGTGGCTGGATCAAAGACCAGGCCGGGTGGCGTCAATTTGCTCATGCCAGACCAATAGCGCGGCTTGCCAGCCTGGTTCCAGACCGTATGTTGGCGCCCGCAATCCAATACGTTGAGCCAGCCGACCGGCTGCGGAAAGTCTGATTTGATGAAGGTGATCGTTGTCGGTGCGGGTATTGCCGGCCTCTCGACCGCGTGGTCGCTGGTCAAGGCGGGTCACAGCGTTTCGATCGTCGAGCAGGGGCCGATCCCGAACCCGCTTGCCGCGTCGGGCGACCATCATCGCATCATCCGCCGCGCCTATCGCGCGGGGACCGGCTACGGCCGGCTGATCACCGAAGCCTACCGGGCCTGGGACGAGATGTGGGCCGATCTCGGCGAAAGCCACCTCGATCCCAGAGGATTTGTCTGCATTTCGCGCGAGCCTGGCGACGAGGCCGAGGAATATCGCGAGGGCCTGGAAGAAGGCAATTTTCCGTTCGAACTGCTGGAGCCCGACGCGGCGGTGAAACGCTGGCCGTTTCTGGAAGCCGGGTCGTTTCGCTACGCCTATTTCTCGACCGAAGGCGGCGCCCTGCATTGCCGCAAGATCGCGTCCGGCCTGGCAAAGTGGCTGCGCGCCAACGG
>NZ_RZPW01001357.1:0-693 GCF_003998455.1 Mesorhizobium sp. M7A.F.Ca.CA.001.08.2.1
GTATCAGGACGGCACCACCGACATCACCCGCACCGTGCCGATCGGCCAGCCGACGCAGGAGATGCGCGAACGCTTCACCCTGGTGCTGAAAGGCATGATCGGCATTTCCACCTTGCGCTTTCCCGCCGGCACGCGCGGCTCCGAGATCGATGCCGTCGCGCGCATGGCGCTGTGGAAGCACGGCTGCGACTTCGCCCACGGCACCGGCCATGGCGTCGGCTCGTATCTGGCCGTGCATGAAGGCCCGCAGCGTATCGCCCGCACCGGCACCGAAAAGCTGCTCGAAGGCATGATGCTGTCCAACGAGCCCGGCTACTACAAGGAAGGCTCCTACGGCATCCGCATCGAGAACCTGATCCTGGTGACGCCGGCGCAAGAGATCGAGGGCGGCGACATCGCCATGCACGGCTTCGAGACGCTGACGCTGGCGCCGATCGATACCAGGCTGGTGCAGTCGGACCTTCTGACGCGTGACGAGTTGCATTGGCTGGACTCGTACCACGCGCGCGTGCTGGCCGAGATCGGCCCGATGCTCGACGGCGAAACGCTGGCCTGGCTGGAGAAGGCCACCGCGCCGCTGCCGCACGACGCGAAGATTTGATTTTTCTGAGGCGCCGAGGGCGTGTCGAGATTCAGGTCAGGACGAGCGAAAACGATGGGTTCCGTGAACCGGAGCGAAGCGTACTTTTGGGT
>NZ_RZPW01001358.1:0-691 GCF_003998455.1 Mesorhizobium sp. M7A.F.Ca.CA.001.08.2.1
ATCGCGTCGTTCTCGTCGCCCGGCTGGCTGTCGTGAGCCCGCCCGCGCGGCACGGTGATGACCGTGCGGTCGCCGTCGCTCTCCACGATCTCGGCCTTGCGGGCGATCTTGTCGCGACCGATGCGCGGCTGGCGGATTTCGGCCGGCAGCGAGGTCGGCAGGTTGATGCTCAGCCAATGACCCTCAGCGGCCCAGTCGGCGCGCGATTGCCACAGGGACACGATCAGCGCGCCAAGCCATTGGTCGTCGCCATCGGTGAAATCAGGATTTTTCACGCGTGAGAAGCCAATGGCCGGAACGCCCCAGAAAGTCGCCTCCCGCGCAATGCCGAGCGTGCCGGAATAGGCAAGGTCCTCGGCAACGTTGCGGCCATCGTTGACACCCGACAGCACCAGATCTGGCTTCTTCGTATCGGCGAACAACCAGGTCATGGCGCTTACCACGCAATCGGCCGGGGTGCCGGAACAGGCGTACCAGTTCGGTTTGAGGCGCCGCATGGTCAACGGCCTGGCAATCGTCAATGACGAGCCGGCGGCGGTGCGCTTGCCGTCGGGCGCGACCACCCAGACATCGTCGCACAACGCGCTTGCCGCATTGACCAGACGGGCAAGCCCCGGCGCTTCGATGCCGTCATCGTTGCAGATCAGAATTCTCATCGTTTTCTTGCCTCCGACACCACTATGCGCTGGCC
>NZ_RZPW01001359.1:0-687 GCF_003998455.1 Mesorhizobium sp. M7A.F.Ca.CA.001.08.2.1
GCCACACCCTGTCGTAAGGCAGGCAATCCCAGGACGGCAGCAAGATGATCTCCGCGTGCGGCAGGAACTGACGCAAAGCCCCGACGATCTCGTCGGCGCTGCGTTCCGAGGCAGTTATATGGATAATGTGCTTGTGCCGGCTGGCCTCCAGCCCACCGGCCAGCGCTGCCGCGATAGCTGAAGATGGCGGGACGCCGTGCTCTATCGTAAACCCGCTGTCATCCGTGTGATCGATTTGTTCGACATCCGTCCGCGAAATATGCCTGTTCACTGAAATCTCACCTTGTCCCCAGAAGAACGTCAGCACAGCGACCCCGTTCCTGGCGGCGCGCATTAAAGTGTTCCAGGACGGGGCAGCCGGTGCGGCGTTGATGCATTGCTTCCTAGCTGCCCTAAGAACTGGCGGCTGTGAATCACGCTCGACGCCGGCAGAACGCTCTGTGCGTCGGGCCATGCCGCGCGGTGGCCCGTCCGCCGGAGTTAGTATGTGCACATGCTGAATTGCCGAAATGTCGATAACCACGCGAGGGATTGTCGAGAAAGCTGTTCGAGTTCGTCCTCGTCCGTTATCCCAGCTTGGTAGTAAGCCAGGATGCGCGATGCACTCCGTTCTCTCTTGGTTTCGGTCTCGTTTTTTGGGGTTGCTGCGCGCCAAAACGCGGCTCAGTACGGCCAGCTCTGATGGGG
>NZ_RZPW01000135.1:0-10391 GCF_003998455.1 Mesorhizobium sp. M7A.F.Ca.CA.001.08.2.1
CTTGAGCACCTCGACGTCGGGCATGCCGAACTTGGCGAACAGCCCCTTCTCCTTGGCGATCATCAGCGGGGCCGCATCGGTGAGGGCAATGAAGCCGAGCTTGGCGCCGGTGACCTCCGGAGTGGCGGTCGCGGCATAGGCGCCGGAAGGGAAGAGCTTGCGGGCCGCCACGAACAGGCCGGCCGTCATCGCGCTGCTGACCAGAAAATCGCGGCGCGTCATGTCTTTGAGGGTCGTTCCAGTCCTGATCCGTTTCGTCATCGTCGTCTCCGGTTGGGCGCGGCTTGGGATCCGCGTCGTCGATTGCGTGTTGATCAAAACAAAAAAGCCGCCAGCCAGGTCTTCGCGTCCGGGTGACCGGGAGCGCGCTTTAACCTGAGCGGCAGCTTTGCCTGTGGCGCCCGCCATTGGACGCCCGTTCCGTGACCCGCGAAGGGCCTGTCTATTTCAAAGCAGGAACCGTGCCAGTTTTGAGAGAGGTGAAAAAGGCCAATGAAATCAGCAGCCCGCGCTGATCGCCGGCGCATCGAACCCTATGGCCGGAAGGCCAAAGATTGTTCATTAGGGCAATCGCGCGCACAATTCTTGTGCAATGCACAAGGATGGCGCGGAAATGATCAGGCCTGAATCTCGGCAGATTTCTGGCCGGTAATGTACGCATCGATCTCGTCAGGATCGAAGATCTGACCGTCGAAGAAACCATCCGGACCGAGCACAAGGCCGGCGCCTGTCGCGCCGACCGCGGTGGCAATTTGGAGCGCACCCTCGACTTTCGAATTGGCGCCGGGAAGCGCGACGCCGAGCGGCTTCAGCGCCGAACGGTAGAGGTCGGGACGGTAGCAATCGCGGGCGATGGCAAGGCTTTCAGGCGTGTGCGCCACGTGCCCCCAGCGCACCATCTGCGTGTAGAACCACAGCGCATGGCTCTTCCACGGAAAGTTCGCCGCCTTGTCGAAGGGGAGGAAGAAGTCGTCGATGGTCCGCTCCGCACCGCCGCCCAGTTGGAGATGGCCGGTCAGGATCGGCATCTGCACGGTCGGCGGCAGGCCGAGGAAGCCGGCCTGCGCCATCACCCCGGCCAGTTCGCCATGGTTGGCCGGATCCTGGCACCAGCGCGCCGAGCGATGCAGCGCGCGCAGCAGCGCCGCCAAGGCCTCGGGGTTTTCATCTGCCCAAGCCTTGCGCACGCCGATCACCTTCTCCGGGCTGTTGCGCCATATCCGCGCCTTGACGGTGACGATGTGGCCGGTGCCGGCGGCCACCGCAGCGCTGTTCCAGGGTTCGCCGACGCAGTAGCCGTCGATGCGGCCGGCGGCCAGCGCATCGGCCATGAAGGGCGGCGGTACGATGACGATCTCAATCTCTTGGCTCGGATCGATGCCGCAGGCGGCGAGCCAATAGCGCAATTCGTAATTGTGCCCGGAATGCGGATGCACCACGGCAAAGCGCAGCGGATCGCCACCGGCCGCAGCGCGCTCGCGAATGAGCGCGCCAAGTGCGGCACCGGCGCGCGCCGGGTCTAGGTCGGCCTCGGCGCCGTGTGCCGCCATACCGGCCCAAACGGCATTGGAGATGGTGACGCAATTGCCGCCGAGGCCGAGCGAGAACGGCACGATGGTTTCCGAGGCCAGCGGCGTCAGCCCGAGATTGCAGGCGAGCGGCATCGGTCCCAGCATATGCGCGAGATGGAAGTGGCCGATGGCGATGCGGTCGCGGATGTTGGCCCAGGATGTCTCGCGGTGCAGCTTCAGATCGATGCCTTCTTGCGCGGCGAAGCCAAGCTCGCCGGCCGCGACCAGCACGGCGCTGTCGAAAAGCGGCATGAAGCCGGCGGTGATCTGGTGCTCGGCAGTCATGCTCATTCGTCCTCCGCCGGTCCCAGCAGCCCCGCGGCAGTCACCAGGCTTTGGGCGATGTCGCCGATCTTGCGGTTCTGGTTCATCGCCGTCTTGCGCAGCAGCGTGTAGGCGGCCTCTTCGGAGAGGCCGCGCGATTTCATCAGGATGCCCTTGGCGCGGTCGATCACCTTGCGGCTCTCGAGCTCGCCGCGAACCTCTTCCAGTTCGCGCGCCATGCGCGAAAAAGCGTTGAAGCGGCTGACCGCCATGTCGAGGATCGGCTTGACGCGCTCTTGCCGCAGACCGTCGACGACATAGGCCGAAACGCCGGCATCGACCGCCGCCTCGATCGAGGCCTGGTCCGAGCGGTCAACGAACATGGCGATTGGCCGCTTCACCGCGCGCGACAGCTGGAACATGTTTTCCAGCATGTCGCGGTTCGGATTTTCGAGATCGATGACGATGACATCGGGCTCGATCTCGGCGATCCGCCGCGCAATGCCGGTCACATCATGGATGACAGTGACCCGCTCATGGCCGGCCTCGCGCAACCCCGCCTCGATGATCGCGGCGCGGATGCGGTTTTCATCGATCACCAGGACGGCGAGTGCGGTTCGAACCATGCCTGCATTGTGACCAAGCGAAGGAATTGTGCAATGCGGTATGGTTGAACAATCCGATATTCGCTGACCGCGCCGCAGGCGCCCTATTCCGCGGCCAACGCTGTGACCTCGCGCCGGAAGGGCAGTGCGTCGCCGATATCGGCTTCATCCAGCTCGCGCGCGAAGCGGTGGCCGGCATAGGTTGCCCAGGCGATCGGACCCGGCGCCTCGGCGTCGCCGATGATTTTGACCGAGCGGATGCCGCTATCGGCCCATTCGTCCCGCCGCGCCTTCAATTCCTGCCAGACACTATCGTCCTGGTGGCGTGACGTGACCAGCACCACGGCGTCCGCGGCGATGTCAAATTGGCTGCCCGTATAGGCGCACGCCGTGGCAACACCGCCCGGCACGATGCGCGTCACAGTCCGGTTCAGCACGATCTCGACGCCGCGTTCGGCCAGCCGGCGATGGATGGCGCCCTGCTCCAGCGTGTTGCGGGTCCAGTCGGACACATAGGCTGACGGCGTCACCAGCGTCACCTTCGCACCCTGGCGCGCCATCAGCTCGGCCAGAACGCCACCCATGTAGTAGTGGTCGTCGTCGAACAGCACGACACTGCCGGTCGGCACAGTGCCGGCCATCAGATCGTCCGGCGTGTAGACCGGCATGGCCGGGTCGATCGGCATCGGCACGACATGCGCGCGCGCCACGCCGTCTCGGCGCCATGTCGAGCCGGTGGCAAGCGCAATGTTCTGAAAGCCGAAGTCCAGTATCTCCTGCGCCGACAATCGGCTTTCGAAATAGACGTCGACATTGGACATCTGGCTGATCTGGTACTGGCGGTAGTCGCGCACGCGTCCCCATGCCGAGAGACCAGGCAAGCGGCACTCGCGCGCCACGCGGCCGCCAAGTTCGGTGCCGGCCTCGGCGATGGCCACCTGATAGCCGCGCAGGCCGAGCGCACGCGCCGCCTCCAGCCCGGCCGGGCCGGCGCCGACGATCAGCACGCTGTCGCTATCGCCCTTGGCCTGCATGCGTTCGGGATGCCAGCCCTTGCGCCATTCCTCCATGAAGGTCGGGTTCTGCGTGCAGCGCGAGATCGACATGGTCATGTCGCCGGTGATGCAGATGTTGCAGCCGATGCATTCGCGAATGTCCTCGATGCGCCCCTCCTCCACCTTCTTCGGCAGGAAGGGATCGGCAATCGATGGGCGCGCGCAGCCGATGAAATCCAGCGTGCCGGACTTGATCATCTTCACCATCACATCCGGCGAGGTGAAGCGACCGACGCCGACGACCGGCTTCGAGGTCAGTTTCTTGATGCCGGACACCAGGCTCTCCTGCGCGCCCTCCTCCTTGAACCGCGACGGCCCGGAGCAGTCCTCCCAAGCGCCATGCGCCAGGTCCCAGAGGTCGGGCAGATCGGCATGCATCTCGATCATGTCGCGCACTTCGGAATTGGCAAAGCCGAGCTCACCGATCATCTCGTCCAGCGACAGCCGCAGCGTCAGGCCGCACGTGTCGCCGATAGCGTCCCTGCCCTCTTCGATCAGCTCACGCATCAGCCGCGAGCGGTTCTCCAGCGAGCCGCCATATTCGTCGCTGCGCTGGTTGGTGGCCGTGGACAGGAAGTGCTGGATGATGCCGAAGCCATGCGCGCCGTAGAGGCACACCAAATCGAAGCCCGCGAGCCTCGCCCGTTTGAAGGCATTGCGATGCCAGCGGCGCAGGTCGCGAATATCCTGCTTGTCCATGGCGCGCGCCTGCACCGGATCGTTGGTGAAGGTGCGGATCGGCAGGGCCGACGGCCCGCGCGGCACTTCCTTGGTGTAGAGGTTCGGCCCGTTGATGCCTGAGTAGGCCAGCTGGATGCCGGCCAGCGCGCCATGCTGGTGCATTGCCTTGGCCATCTTCGCCAGCGCCGGAATATCGGCATCGTCCCACAGCCTGAGCTCGATGAAGGGCGTGATCTCCGATGTGTGGTGCATCTCGGTTTGCTCGGTGAAGATGACGCCCCAGCCGCCTTCCGACTTGATGCGGCGCATCTCGGCCGCGGCCGAAGGGTCGCGATAGCCGCCGCCATTGCAATGCGGCACCTGATAGAAGCGGTTCTTGGCGGTCACCGGACCGATCTTCACGGGCTCAAACAGAATATCATAACGCGGATCGCGCATGGAACGTGCCTTCCTGCCAGCGTCGCCCTGCAGCACGCCCGATCATGGTTTCGAGGCGTGACGCAAGCCGGCCAGCCCAGTGGGTTGATGCCGTGAGACCATTCATAAGTTGCGGCAAGCGCCGGAAAACAACAGATTTCTTCTGTGCCGGTTAGGCCGCGCCTAATCGCACACATCCGGATTAGCATCCGCTGAATCCCGACTGAGCCAAATGCGACTTCAAGGCCCCGGCCACGCGATGCTAGAAGTACCGACGGCCAATGAGACACAAGACGCATGGACAGCATCCAGATCCTTGAAAAGCTGCTCGCATTCCCGACGGTGAGCCGCGACTCGAACCTCGCCCTCGTCAACTACGTGGCGGACCTGCTAGACGCGCACGGCACTGCCAGCCAGATCATCCACAGCGAGGACGGCCACAAGGCCAACCTCTTTGCCACCATCGGACCGACTGATGCTTCCGGCATCATGCTGTCCGGTCACACCGACGTCGTTCCCGTCGACGGCCAGGCCTGGACGCTGCCGCCCTTCGAGATGACGAACCGTGACGGCAAGCTTTACGGACGCGGCGCGGCCGACATGAAGGGTTTTGTGGCCTGCGCGCTCGCCGCGTGCCTCAAGGCCGCGAAAATGACGCTGAAGACGCCTCTGCACCTGGCACTCTCCTACGACGAGGAGATCGGCTGCATCGGTGTGCGCAGCCTAATCGACATGCTGCAAGCGGCCCCGCATCGGCCGCTGCTATGCATTGTCGGCGAGCCGACCGATATGCAGGTGGCGACGGGGCACAAGGGCAAGCTTGCCGCACGCGCGCTTTGCAAGGGGCGCGAAGGCCATTCGGCGCTGGCCCCGCTGGCGCTCAACGCCATCCATCTCGGCTGCGACTTCGTCGCCGCCTTGCGCCGCGAACAGGACCGGCTGGTGCGCGATGGCGCCCGCGACGGCGACTACGACATATCATACACGACCGTCCATGTCGGCAAGATCAACGCCGGCGTGGCGCTGAACATCGTGCCGAACCTTTGCCAGGTCGACTTCGAGATCCGCAATGTCGCGGCCGACGACCCGCACGAGATTCTCGACCGCCTGCGCAAGGAGGCTGCTCATATTGCTTCCGAAGCCTCGACCATCGCGCCCGAGGCAGCAATCGACATCGACATCACCAACACCTATCCCGGCCTGGACACGCCAGCCAGTTCGCAAGCCGTCGCCTTCGTCAAATCGCTGACCGGCGCCAACAATACCATCAAGATGGCCTTCGGCACGGAAGGCGGCCTGTTCAGCCGCGATCTCGGCACGCCGACGGTCGTGTGCGGACCGGGGTCGATGGCGCAAGGGCACAAGCCGGACGAATTCGTCAGCGTCGAGCAGATGCGCCGCTGCGACGACATGCTGGAAAAATTGCTTAAGCGGCTTGCCGACCAGCAACTGGCGTAACCGGGCGCTACTTCTGCGGAAGCGCTGCCTGGCCGACGGCCCGCTCGGCTCCGAACACACCTTGCTCGACGACAAAATGCCGGCAGTGGTCGATGAACGCCTGGGCGGATTGCGTACGATGTTCGGAATTGGGCAAGGCGACGCCCATGGTCAGCGGCCGCAGGTCACCGTCCAACGGCACGAAGACGAGCGGCTTGCCGTCCGGCGCCAGCGTGTTGAGCGGCCGCATGTTGGCGATGCCGTAGCCGAAGCCGTTGGCCACCATGGAGCGCATGACCGCAATGTCGCCGGTGCGCTCGGCAATATTGGGCCGGATCCCTCGCTGGTGGAATGCCGACAGGAAATATTCGCGGCTGTACGGCAGGTCGAGCAGCACCATCGGCTCGTCGGCCAGTTCCTCCGTCGTGATCGACGCCTTGGTCGCGAAACGATGGCCCGCCGGCAGCATGACATAGGCCGGCACCAACATCAGCGGCTCGAAGGTCATATCCTGCGACAGTTCGAGATCGTAGGTCAGGGCAAGGTCGATTTCACCGCGCTGCAGCATCTCAAGCAATTGCCCCTGATTGCGCTCGAACTGGCGCACGCGCACATCGGGATAAGCACGCTCGAACCGCATGCGCAGCGCCGGCAGCACGATCTGCGCAAAGGTCAGCAGGCATCCTACCGCCAGCGGGCCGCGCACCTTCTCGGCAAAATCGCCGGCGACGTCATGCAAGGCATCGGCATCATTGAGCAGCCGGGCGGCTTCCTTGAGGAAGATGCGGCCACCGGCGGTGAGCGAGAGGCCGTGCGAATGCTTGCGGACAAAAAGCTGGACGCCGAACTCGGTTTCCAACTGCGCGATCGAGGCCGAAATCGATGGCGGCGACACATTGACCTGCTCGGCCGCCTTGGCGATGGAGCCGGCTTCGCCCACGGCAACGAAATATTCCAGCTGTCTGAGCGTGAAGCGTAGCGGCATGGCTGGCTATGTTGCCGGTTTGAGGGCTTCGATCAAGCCTAATGCATGTCGCGCAAAAGTGGCCCCGGTTTTGCGCAAACGACATGCATGGAGCAAAGGCCTAAAGCGCATCACTTGAATCCGTTCGATCGCGATGCGCTCTAGGCGCCCATCAATATTTGATCCATGTCGTTTTGAGCGCGGTGTACTTGTCGAGCGCATGCAGCGACAGGTCGCGGCCGAAGCCGGATTGCTTGAAACCACCGAACGGCGTCATCGGGCTCAGAGCGTCGACCTTGTTGACGGAAACTGTGCCGGCCTGCAGCCGCCCGGCGATGCGGTGCGCGCGCGACAGGCTGTCGGTCCACAGCGATGCGGCGAGCCCGTAGGGGCTGTCATTAGCGATGCGGATCGCGTCGGCCTCGTCATCGAAGGCAATGACCGAAAGCACCGGCCCGAAGATCTCGTCGCGGGCAATCGGATCGGCAGGCGTGACATCGTCGAAAATGGTGGGCTGGACAAAGCTGCCGCGCCCATTGACCGTGACCATGTCGCCGCCCGCGACCAGGCGCGCGGTCTTTTTACCGGCCTCGACGAAGCGCATGACGTTGGCGGCGTGGCGACTATCGACCATCGCGCCCATTTTCGAAATCGGATCGAGCGGATCGCCGGGCTGCGTGGCCGCCGCACGCTGCACCAGTTTCTCCACCAGGGCATCCTTGATGCCGCGCTGGACGAGCAGGCGTGAATTGGCGGAACAGACCTCGCCCTGGTTGAAGAAGATGCCGAAGGCCGCCATATCGGCCACCACATCGAGATCCCCGCAGTCGGCAAAGACGAGGTTGGGGCTCTTGCCGCCGGTCTCCAGCCAGACCTGCTTCATGTTCGACTGCCCGGAGTACTGCAGGAACATCTTGCCCACCGCGGTCGAACCGGTGAAGGCGAGGCAATCCACATCCATATGGCGGCCAAGCGCCTGGCCGGCGGTTTCGCCAAGGCCGGGCACGACATTGAGCACGCCGGCAGGCAGGCCCGCCTCCATCGCCAGCTCCGCCAGGAGCAGGGCCGACAGAGGCGACTGCTCGGCGGGTTTCAGCACCACCGAATTGCCCGCCGCCAGCGCCGGCGCGCACTTCCAGGTCGCCATGTCGAGCGGGAAGTTCCACGGCACCACCGCGCCGACCACGCCAAGCGGCTCGCGTCGCACCAGCACCAGATCGCCTTCGCCGGTCGGCGCCACCTCGCCATAGATCTTGTCGATGGCCTCGCCATACCATTGGAAGATCGCCGCCGAGCCGGGGACGTCGACCGAAGCCGCATCCCTGACCAGTTTGCCCATGTCGAGCGATTCAAGCAGGGCCAGTTCATGCAGGTTGTCGCGCAGCAACTGCGCCAGCCGCAGCAACACCTCCTTGCGGTGCGCCGGGCTGGTGCGCGACCAGACGCCGGCGTTGAAGCTGCGCCTAGCGGCGGCAACCGCCAGATCGATGTCTTCCTCGCCGCAGGACGCCACTTCGGCCAGCACCTCGCCGGTTGCCGGATTGACGCTGGCAAAGGTCCGGCCCGAACGCGCAGCGACCGTCTTGCCGTCGATGAACGCCTTGTCACGAAAACGGATCGCGGACGCCTTGCCGATCCAGTCCTTGTGGCTGAGTTCACTCATCGCAGGTGACCCCTGTCTTGACTATTCGTCGCCCGGCACGCCGTAGCTCGGCGCATCGGATGGGTTGATCGCGCGGGTCACATAGGCATCGAGCTGTGGCTTGTAGAGTTGCCACAGCGCCGCCAGTTGCTCGATAGGACAATCGTCGGTCCAGTCGCAGCGCAGGTCGGCGACCGGCCACGCCACCTCACGCACCAGCTTCATGCCGGCGGAATGGACAGGGCCAGCCTCGCCGCCGGCTGTCAGCGCCGCGCGCATAGTCGCGATGAGGCGGTCGCCGAGATGCCCCTCCGACGCCAGGAAGGCCTCGACCATCGCTTGCGGCACGCCATCATGGGCCAGCATGTTGCCGCCGCAGGCGACATTGTCAGCTCGCGCCTCCGCCCAGATGCCAAGAGCTTTGGGACCCGAATGGATCGCGGTCGCTCCAGCGGCGTCGACAGCCAGCACCTGCCGGTATTCGGGATAGGCACCGGTGCGCTTCAATATGGCAATCGCCTCCGCCGCGGACACGCCGCGCGCCAGCAATTCGAGACCGCGCAGTCCAAGCGTAGGATCGGTGACGTTCTGGCTGGCAATGGCCCCGGCGCCCGCCTGCGCATAGGCGCAGCGCGCCGCAACAGCAGGCGACGAGGAGGACACCGCGACCCCGAACATGCCGGTGCGGCCGCACCGCGCGACAATGGAAAAGGTCATCGCAATCAGTCCGGAATGACGGCGGTGCCGTCGATCTCGACCAGCCAGTCCGGCCGCGCCAAGGCCTGCACGACAAGGCCGGTCGAGACGGGATGCACGCCTCTGATATACTCGCCCATGGTACGGTAGACCGCCTCACGATGGCGCACATCGGTGATGTAGACCACCACCTTGACCAGGTGCTCCATGGTGCCGCCGCACTCCTCGATCAGCTGGCGGATGTTCTGCATGACCTTGTGCGTCTGCTCGACTGGATCATGGCTGTCGATGTTCTTGGCCGTGTCGAGGTCCTGCGGACACTGGCCGCGCAGATAGACGGTCCTGCCGCCCCGCGTAACGACCGCCTGGCACAGATCATTGTCGAGCTTCTGCTCGGGATAAGTGTCCTTGGTGTTGAACTTTCGAATTCTTGTATGCGCCATCTTGGTCTCCGTCGGATCAGGCTCGAGGTCGGGGCATCTCGTTTGAGGTGCCGTGTCTATGCCACCTTGGTCTCGCGCTTCGCGGACGCATGGTAGGCCAGGTATTTGCGCTGCGTGGAAATATGGTCGGCCACATGCTGCGCGTCGTGCCAGACGCCCCAGATGAAGCTCGACCCCCTGCGCGATTGCCAAGGCAGTCCGAGGAAATAGATGCCGGGCTCGGTCGACACACCGCGCTGGTGCTTCGGCTTGCCCCTTTCGTCGAACACATCGACCTTCAGCCAGTTGTAGTCGACGGTGAATCCCGTCGCCCAGATGATCGAACCTATCCCGGCTTCCGACAGGTTCAGCTCGAGAATGGGATCGGTCATGCATCGCGGGTCCGGGCCGATCTTGCGGGCCTCGGGCTCTGGGGGAAGGTCGAGGCCGTTGCGGGCGACATAGGCATCTGCCTCGTCCAGAACCGACATGTAATTCGCATCGCCGCGCGCGATATTCTTGGCCAGATCGGGTGCGAAGGTCATCACACCGTGCCTGTAGGATTCGGTCCGGCCAACCAGCGTCATCCCTTGCGCGGCAAGGCGCCGGAAGTCGATCGTCTGGCCGCCACGCGCGC
>NZ_RZPW01001360.1:0-680 GCF_003998455.1 Mesorhizobium sp. M7A.F.Ca.CA.001.08.2.1
ATCTCGGCCAGCCGCGCCAGCCCGCCGGCGCGGTCGATCCGCCCTGTCTTGCCGGGAATGCCTATCAGCAGGTTCTCCAGCACCGTCAGCCTTGGCGCCAGATGAAAATGCTGGTGCACCATGCCGATGCCGGCGGCTAGCGCATCGGCGGAACTTGTGATCCGCACCGGCCTGCCCTGGATGAGAATCTCGCCGGCGTCGGGCGCATAGGCGCCGAACAGCACATTCATCAGCGTCGTCTTGCCGGCGCCGTTCTCGCCCAGCAACCCGAGGATTTCGCCCGGCGCGACGCTGAGATCAACGGCCTCGTTCGCCTTGACGGCGCCGAAGCTCTTGGTGATGCCGCGCATTTCGATGAGGGGGGCGGACAAGGGGGCTCCTGAACGGACGGGCTTTGCGATTCAGCTTTGATTGAGAGGAATACGCTGCACCCCCCTCTGGCCTGCCGGCCATCTCCCCCTCAAGGGGGAGATTGGATGTCATATCGGCTTTCGCCAATTTTCTTGAAAGAACAGCGCGTCGCCGAAACTGCTAATCTCCCTCCTTGAGGGGGAGATGTCCGGCAGGACAGAGGGGGGTGCAGCGTATTCCTCTCAATCAAAGCTGAATCGCAAAGCCCGTCCGTTCAGGAGCCCCCTTGTCCGCCCCCCTCATCGAAATGCGCGGCATCACCAAGAGCT
>NZ_RZPW01001361.1:0-680 GCF_003998455.1 Mesorhizobium sp. M7A.F.Ca.CA.001.08.2.1
CCTATGGGCAGAGCGCCGGAACCGCCAATCTCCCCCTCGTGGGAGAGATGTCCGGCAGGACAGAGAGGGGCGCGAAGGATCGCGACTTTCCACGATCAAAGCATTACGAGCAGCCGTAAGGTAGCTCGACCGGATTTGGCCGACAGGCTGGCGAGACAGCGCCCTCCTCTGCCCTGCCGGGCATCTCCCACAAGGGGAGATTGCGCTCAACCGTCGGCGCTCAAACCCTACTCCGTCTTGGCGGGCGCTGTCGTTGCCTGCTCGCCCATGGCCTTGAGGTCGGCGGCTTCGCCTTCCTTCGACTTTTCCGGGACCTTGAACACCTGGCCCGGCCAGATGCGGTCGGGATCACTGATCTGGTCCTGGTTGGCGAGGTAGATGGTCGAGAAGCGTACGCCGTGGCCATAGACGCGCCGCGAGATCCGCCACAGCGTGTCGTTGCGGCGGATGATGACGGCGCCGTCGGCATGTTCAAGCTTGGGCGCCACCGTCTCGGGCACATCGCTTGGCGGCGTCGCCTCCGCCATGACGGCCGGAGCCTCGGTGGCGGGAGCAGGCGTCGTGGCCGCGGCCGGTGCCTCGGCGGTGGTAGGTGCGGCCGGCTTGGGCTGAACGGGCTTCGGCGCCGAGGGTGCCACGGCGGCGATCGCTTCGCCGGGCTCACGCTCGAACGGTACGGC
>NZ_RZPW01001362.1:0-677 GCF_003998455.1 Mesorhizobium sp. M7A.F.Ca.CA.001.08.2.1
CGCCGCGGTTGTTCGCCCGCAGCACGAACATGATGTATTTGATGGTGACGATGATGGTCAGCGACCAGATGATCAGCGACAAAACGCCGAGGATATCACCGCGGTCGGCCACTTCTCCGCCCGACGATGCCACCAGCGCCTCGCGAAAGGCGTAGATCGGGCTGGTGCCGATATCCCCATAGACGACACCGAGCGCGCCCAGCATCAGAACCTTGGTGCTGTGCTGTTCGACTTCCGAATGGCTCGATTGTTCGACGGGTTCTGCCTCACTACCACTATTGGTAAGGGCCATGGACGACACTCCGATAAGCGCGCGGTGCTCTACGCTTGCTGCAATGCAATATCAAGTGCCGTCGCGTAATGGCAGCCATGCCTGCCACGCGAGGCTGCCATTGCTACCACCCGCAGGCCTTGAGGAACCGACCCACCGTGCCGGCCATGCCATACTCCAACGCGTCGGCTGTCAACCCATGTCCGATCGACACTTCGGCCAATGCCGGAATGCGCCTGGCAAGTGCCGGCAGATTGCTGACCACCAGATCGTGCCCGGCATTGACCTGAAGCCCGGCGGCAAGCGCGGCGTCGGCGGTTTTTCCCAGTCTTTCCAGCTCTTTGGCCGCTTTGGCGGAATCTGTGTGATAGCTGCCATATGGACCCGTATAGAGCTCGATGCCGTC
>NZ_RZPW01001363.1:0-672 GCF_003998455.1 Mesorhizobium sp. M7A.F.Ca.CA.001.08.2.1
CAGCAAGACCGCGCTGCTTCATCGTGGCGGCGCGGCCAATGAAGTGTCGATGGGCTCGGCCTTCGTGCTGCCCAGCGACTTCGATACGCCAGGCCTCGACGGCTTCCAGCCGGCGGCTTTCATCGCTACGCCGATCCTGAAAGTGGTCGAGCCGATGCTGCCTGGCCCGCCGGCCGTCACCCGCCTGCTGCAGGCGCTCGGCCGGTTTCCGCGCAAGGGCTGCTATCTCTATGGCGGCAAGTGGATGGCCGAGCCGGTCTTCCCCCAAGGCATGAAGACGAACGGCCTGCTCGGCCTGTCCTCCAACCAGCAATTCATGGGCTTGCCCGCCGATGCGACCGCAAGGCCAGGCGACTACGCGTTTCTAAGGCCGACGCAGAGCGAGGCCGTGCTGCAGCAATTCGGGTCGATCGCCGTGTTTTCCGGCGGAAAGGTCATCGATCGCTGGCCGGCGCTGCCGATGGCGTGATCGAGCTACGCCTTCACCGGTACCCAGATCTCCAGCCCGCCATTGCCGCTGTGGGCATCGAACTCCGGTCCATAGCGCTCGAATTCCGGTGCATCCGCGATTTCGTGACCGGAGGCGGGCAGCCAACTGTTCCAGATCGTGTTGATCGTCCGGCGGATGGATGAGATGTGCTCGCGGTGCGAGAACACCGCATATTTCTGCGC
>NZ_RZPW01001364.1:0-670 GCF_003998455.1 Mesorhizobium sp. M7A.F.Ca.CA.001.08.2.1
GTCCATATCCGTGAGATCCTGGCCCGCATCACCGCGATCCGCCGCCGCGCCCAGGAAGACGTCGCCTACACCGAGATCGGCGCCATGCGCATCTTCATGGACGGCCGCGACCCCGAGATCGACGGTCAGCCCCTCCCCCTGCCACGCCGCGAGCGCCGCATCCTCGAATATCTGGCGAGCAATCGCGGGCGCCGGGTCACCAAGACCCAGGTCTTCAACGCCATCTACGGCATCTTCGACGAAGAGGTCGAGGAGAACGTGGTGGAAAGCCACATCAGCAAACTGCGCAAGAAGCTGCGCGAGAAGCTGGGCACCGACCCGATCGATTCCAAGCGTTTCCTCGGCTACCGGCTCGTCTTCTGATGCAGCGCCGCGCCAGCCTCGCGCAAGAAAACATGCGTAGCCTCGCAGCCAGCAGCATGGACACAGCGGAGACGTTTCGATGAGCCTCTATGGAATGATGCGGACCGGCGTTTCCGGCATGAACGCGCAGGCAAACCGCCTGTCGACGGTCGCCGACAACATCGCCAATTCAGATACCACGGGTTACAAGCGGTCCTCCGCCGAATTTTCGACGCTGGTCATGCCGTCGACCGGCGGCGCCTACAATTCCGGCGGCGTCACCACGACGATCCGTCAGGCGGTCAGCGATCCGGGCGTGCTTCAGTAC
>NZ_RZPW01001365.1:0-669 GCF_003998455.1 Mesorhizobium sp. M7A.F.Ca.CA.001.08.2.1
AAGACCGCGCGGGTCCGCACGCCGACGCGCGCCAGGCCGAGTGCCGCCGCGGTGCCGCACAGCGCCGCCAGCAAGGCGCTGGTGGTGGCGATGAACAGGCTGTTCTTCAGCGCTTCGACCAGGAACGGGTTCGCCAATGCCTTGCCGTACCATTGCACCGAAAAGCCGGTGAACTCGCTGGCATGGTGGCCGGCGTTGAAAGAAAACAGCACCACCAGCGCGATCGGCAGATAGAGGAAAGCGAACACCGCAATGACGAAAGCCCGCATCAGATCAGATCCACCCGGCGCGCGCCCGAAACCCGGGTCGAGATGCGGTTGGCGGCAATCAGCACCACCACCGAGACCAGCACCAGCGTGATCGCGATGGCCGATCCGAACGGCCAGTTGCGCGATTGCAGGAACAGGTCGACCAGTGCATTGCCGATGAAGAACACCTTGCCGCCGCCAAGCAGCGTCGGGATCAGATATTCGCCGAGCAGCAGGATCATGACCAGCGAGAAGCCGGTCATGACGCCCGGCAACGACAGTTTCAGGGTCACGCCCAGGAAAGTCGATAATGGCGTGGCGCCGAGATCGGCGGAGGCTTCCAGCAGCCTGCGGTCAAGCCGTTCGAGGCTGACATAGATCGGCAGGATCATCAGCGGCAGGGAGCCATAGACGATGCCGA
>NZ_RZPW01001366.1:0-668 GCF_003998455.1 Mesorhizobium sp. M7A.F.Ca.CA.001.08.2.1
ATTCCACCGTATCCAAATCGACGCGCCAGTAGAAGCTGCCCGTGGAACTCAAATGCTGAGCCTCTCTCAGCCACGTTTCGCTGCGGCGCAAATTCGAATAGAGTTGCGCATTGTCCAGCCAAATAGCGGCCTGTGAGGCGAGGAAATCCAGCACCGAAACACGATCAGGAGTAAACGCGCGCGTGGTCAGATTGTTCTCCAGATAAAGTGCGCCAATTACCTTCTCTTGTTTGAAGATCGGCAGGCACAGTACCGATCTAGGTCGGTTGAGCGAAACGTACTCATCTTCGCTGTCGAGCCCTTCGGAAGACGCATCGTCCAAGACCAGACGCTCGCGCGTACGCAAAACGTAGTGAAGTGCCGAAGCCGGAAGATCAGATGGCGTGACCGCAACGCTTCGGACCAGAACCTCCACACTTCCCTGCGTCGTTGTTGCCTGCGCCTCGATGTGCGGTTCGTTGCCTTGCAGGAGAATGAGCAAGCCCCGCTCTGCTCCAGCGTGCTCGACTGCCAGGCGCATGAGCTTACCCAGCAAGGCCGGCAGGACCAACTCCGCCGATAGTGCCTGTGATGCGTTGTCGACCGCTTGGTCATCCATTTTCGCGAGCGGAGTGTCGACCATCCCGGCTGGCTCTTGTCTCACAGTGGCCGAGCTTAAGTTCGGGTAC
>NZ_RZPW01001367.1:0-667 GCF_003998455.1 Mesorhizobium sp. M7A.F.Ca.CA.001.08.2.1
ATTGGGACGTCGTCTATGTCGGCTACAAGTCGGCAGTCGACTGGCCGACGGCCTATTTCTGGCGCGAACTCGCCGAGTATTTCCCCGACGCCAAGCTCATCCTCACCGTTCGCAACCCCGAGGACTGGTATAGGAGCGCACGCGCCACGATCTTCAACGCCATGGGCGACACCGACCCGCAAAGTTTTGGCCGGGCCGTCATAGAGACGAAAATTTTCGGCGGTCGCGCCTGCTGCTCTATCCAATGGCCGAACCTGCGCGCCTTTCTCAGCGTGCCGATCCGGACCGAACCCTTCCCCCACAGCAGCACCACGACCGAATTCCGAAGCCGCTTCGCCAAATAAGCCCCGCACCGAGTTCGAAGCCGCAGCCCGGGTAACGCGCGTAGCAGCCTGTCCACGCCCGCTCCGATGCTTGTAACCAGTAGAAGGGGGTGTACCAGCAAGGGGAGGGTGGCCGCTGTTGGGCGCGAAGGTGCCATTGCGGCTAGCCGCTTGGATGTCCGCTTCTGGACGGCGGCCATTATAAGTTCGATGGCCGACTTCAGGCGCGTTGCGGACGACAGTTCTGGGGCCGGTTTACGGACAGCCAGCCTTTGGACGATCAGCGCGCGAAAGCTGCCTTCATCGGCTGGTTCCCAGCTTTGGACATCGGGTAGTACGTGGCC
>NZ_RZPW01001368.1:0-666 GCF_003998455.1 Mesorhizobium sp. M7A.F.Ca.CA.001.08.2.1
GCCTTGGAACACTTGTGTCATATCGAAGTTCGGCCCGCATAGGAGAACCGAGATGGCCATCCCACAAGCGGACAACGACAACCACCTGCGCATGAAGCCGGCTCATCGAGGCAAAATCTCGCCCAAGGGGGCGATACACCAGGTTAGAGCACGACCCAGGTACAAAATGGCTCTGCGGGCGACAAGAATTAAGGCGAGGCGCTGAGATGCCGCGGACCAATAATGACGCTCGCAACGAGAAGACCACATCAGCTGCAGCAATCATTGTCGACAAGGAACGTGCTGAGCGCGCCGCCAAGACGGCGCGGTTAAAGGAAGCGCGCCTCGCACAGGCCATCACGCCGTCTCCCATAGAACGCAAGCAGCGTGTCACCAAAAAGGTTCGCAGGATTTTTGTTGCTGGCTAGGAGGTGTCCGTGACGCGCAATCATGACAAGGAAAGATACGACCGCGCCAAACGCATCAGCCAAGAGACGCTGGCCGCTGAACGCGCACAACGCGCCGAGAAGACGGCGCGGCTGAGACAAGCAAGGCTTGCACAGCGTCCGGTGGAGTCGTCGCCGGCGCAGCCGCAAACTCGCCGCAAACCCATCCAGGCTCTCAAAAAGAGAAGCCGTAAGGTGATCGAAGTCTTTTAGGCTCTCCACATCCGTGCGGAACACTGGG
>NZ_RZPW01001369.1:0-665 GCF_003998455.1 Mesorhizobium sp. M7A.F.Ca.CA.001.08.2.1
CGGTGGCATGACGCACCACGCGACGCGGCGCGCGATTGCGAGATCGTCATTACCTGCCTGCCGCTGCCACACGACGTCTTTGACAACATGACTGGCGAGCAAGGCGCTTTGGCCGGAATGGCACCGGGGAGCGTATGGATCGATACGTCCACTACCGACTACCACAATACGATCGAGATCGCCCGCCGGGCGGCAGCAATTAGCGTGCATTCGCTGGAAGCGCCCGTGAGCAACCTGTCCCACATGGGAGTCGATTTCGCCAATGTCAGCTTCTTCGTCGGCGGGCCACCGGAGGCCTATGAGCGTTGCGGGAAGGTGTTGCAAATCATGGGATCCATCTCCTTCCATGTCGGAGACATCGGTCAGGGCCAATCAGTCAAATTACTGACGAATCTACTCTTTTACGCTGCGGCTGTTGCAAGCGGCCATGCGCTCTGCCGAAGTGTGCGCGAGGGCGTTCCAGCGCAGCAGGCGTGGCGTAAGTTTGTCGCGTCGCCCGCAAACTCCGTTGCAGTCGAGCAGTTCGTCCCATTTCTCCTGGATGGCAGCTACGATCGCTCTTGCACTTTGGAGATCACGGTGAAGGACATGGGCTTGACCGTTCAGCTGGCGGACGAACTCGGCGTGGGATTGCCGATCGGGCGCGCGGTCGAAAGGCGCTATTG
>NZ_RZPW01000136.1:0-10376 GCF_003998455.1 Mesorhizobium sp. M7A.F.Ca.CA.001.08.2.1
AAGGCAATCCTGTTCCGCCAGCGGCCCGAAGTCGCCGGCGGCGCTGCGCCGTGCGGCGCGGCGCGACTCAGCAAACAGCATCAGCGACAGGAGGCCCAGCGCCTCCGGCTCCTCCGGCAACAGCGAAGCCACCAGCCGGCCGAGCCAAATGCCTTCGGTCGCCAGATTGCGCCCTCGCGTCTCGGTGCCCGCCGGGTCGGACCAGCCTTCGGCGAAGGCGGCGTAGATCGCTTCCAGCACCGCATCCAGCCGTTCGCCGAGTTCGGCCTGCTCCGGCACGCGGAACGGAATACCGGTTTCACGGATGCGGGACTTGGCTCGCACCAGGCGCTGGCCCATCGTTGCCGGCGAGACCAGGAAGGCGGAAGCGATCGTCGCGGCGTCGAACCCCAGCACCGTCTGCAGGATGAGCGGCGAACGCACGCTCGATTCGATCGCCGGATGGGCGCAGGCGAACATCAGCCGCAGCCGCTCGTCGGGCAGGTCTTCGTCGGTCATGCGCGCCTCCGCTTCCTCGGCAATCAGCTTGAGATGCTCGCGGCCGGCCTCGCTGGTCAGCCGGCGCCGCACCGCATCGACGCGGCGCCGCCTTGCCACCGCCAGCAGCCAGGCTTCCGGTTTCTTGGGTACGCCGGTTCTTGGCCAGCGTTCGAGGGCGGCGGCAAAGGCATCGGCCAGCGCGTCCTCGGCTGCGGCCACGTCGCGCGTGCGGGCCGCGAGCCAGGCGACAAGCTTGCCGTAGCTTTGCCGGGCGGCGGTTTCCGCTGCCGCCCGCGCGATCTCCAGGCCACTTTCCATCACATGGTCTGTTCCCAGATCGGCCGCAGCTCGACCGTGCCGGCGCTGGCCGCGGGGCAGCGCGCCGCCCAGGCGATAGCGGCATCGGCATCCTCGGCCTCGATCATGTAGAAGCCCGCAAGCTGCTCCTTGGTGTCGGCATAGGGGCCATCGAGCACGTTGGTCTTGCCATTGACCATCCGCACCGAAGTGGCGGCCTGGGTCGGCTTCAGCCGGTCGCCGGCCAGCCAGGCGCCGGACTTCTTCAACGCATCGGTATACGCGCCATAGGCAGCGCTGATCTCGTAGGTCTTATCGGTCGGCGCGGCCGCCATCGCGGCTTCATTGACGTAGATCAAAAGCATGTATCGCATGGTCTTCTCCCGTTGTTTCGAAGGCTGCTTCGTTTGCGAGCCGGACGTATGTCGCGCGGCCCTGGCCGATTTCGACAGGCATTGGAAAAATCTTTCGGCTCCGA
The DNA here is from genome assembly GCF_003998455.1 of Mesorhizobium sp. M7A.F.Ca.CA.001.08.2.1. Lineage (NCBI taxonomy): Bacteria > Pseudomonadati > Pseudomonadota > Alphaproteobacteria > Hyphomicrobiales > Phyllobacteriaceae > Mesorhizobium > Mesorhizobium sp. M7A.F.Ca.CA.001.08.2.1. Next base: position 1,256 of record NZ_RZPW01000136.1, read on the forward strand.
AGACATTTCACGCAAGCGGCCATCTGTGCATCCCGCACTCAACCATTCGTCTAACGCATGGGATTGCGGGTTGGCATTTCCATCTCGCTGTCTAAACTCGCTTCTGTTCGCGTCAGGGAGGTGATGCGGCTGCTATTTCAGGGAGGAAATCAGATGTTCCATTTCAGGACGAAACTTGTTGCGGCCGGCGCCGTGGCGCTGTCGCTTGGCCTAGGCGCTGTTTCCGCCAAGGCGCAGGAATTCATCAACGTGCTCACCGGCGGCACATCTGGCGTCTATTATCCGCTCGGCGTGGCACTGTCGGAAATCTACGGCAAGGGCATCGAAGGCGCCCGCACCCAGGTGCAGGCAACAAAGGCTTCGGTCGAAAACCTCAATCTGTTGCAGCAGGGAAAGGGCGAGATCGCGTTTGCGCTGGGCGATTCCGTCAAGCTGGCCGCCGAAGGCAATGCCGAGGCCGGTTTCCCCGGCAAGCTCGATAAGTTGCGCGGCATCGCAGCCATCTATCCCAACTACATCCAGATCGTCGCCAGCCGGGAGTCCGGCATCAAGACGCTGGCCGACCTCAAGGGCAAAAGCCTGTCGGTCGGCGCGCCGGCCTCCGGCACCGAGCTCAACGCCCGCGCCATCTTCGCCGCCGCCGGGTTGAAGTATGAGGATCTCGGCCGGGTCGAGTATCTGCCCTTCGCCGAATCGGTCGAGCTGATCAAGAACCGGCAGCTCGACGCCACGCTGCAATCGGCCGGGCTCGGCGTCGCCTCGATCCGCGACCTCGCCACCTCCGTGCCGATCAATGTCGTGGCGGTGCCGGCCGAGGACGTCGCCAAGATCGGCGCGCCCTATCTGTCGGTGGTCATTCCCAAGGGCACTTATGAAGGCCAAAGCGAGGATGTCGCCACCGCCGCCGTCGGCAATTTCCTCATCACCCGCGCCGATGTCTCCGACGAGACCGCCTACCAGATGACCAAGCTGATGTTCGACCATCTCGACCAACTGGCTGCGGCACATGCCGCCGCCAAGGCGATCGACCCGGCCAAGGCGCTCGACGGCATGCCGGTGCCGCTGCACCCCGGTGCCGAGCGGTACTACAAGGAGAAGGGCTTGTTGAAGTAGGGGCGGGTCCGTCGGATGACCGAAGCAACGTCTGGAACATCAACCGACGGCAAATCCGCCACCTTCCATCTGCCTGCCGTCGAAGAACAGGTCGAAGGGCTGCCGCCGGGCTTCGGCGACGGCCTTGCGGGCAAGGCCGCCTTTCTCATCGCCGTCGCCTTTTCCGTGTTCCAGATCTATGTCGCCGCCTATGGCAGCATTCCGAGCCAGGTGGTGAGGGCCATGCATGTCGGCTTCCTGCTGCTGCTCGGCTTTGGCCTGATCGCCAATCTACGCGCCAAGAGCATGCCGGCGAAAGCCGCGTTCTGGACGCTCGGGGCGCTCGGCTTCGGCACCGGCCTCTACAATTGGCTGTTCTACACCGATCTGATCCGCCGCTCCGGCTTCCTGACCACGCCGGACCTCGTCGTCGGCGCGGTGCTGGTGGTGCTGGTCTTCGAGGCAGCGCGGCGGCTGATGGGCCTGCCGCTGGCGGTCATCGCTTTCATCTTTCTCGCCTACTGCTTTTTCGGCAACCATTTGCCGCCGCCGCTCATCCATCGCGGCTATGATTTCGCCCAGATCGTCGACACCTTCGCCTACGGCACCGAAGGCATCTACGGCACGCCGATCTATGTCTCGGCCGCCTACATCTTCATCTTCGTCGTCTTTGCCGCCTTTCTAGAACGCGCCGGCATGATCGCGCTGTTCAACGATTTCGCGCTTGGCCTGGTCGGCTCGTGGCGCGGCGGCCCGGCGCAGGTCTGCGTGCTGTCCTCGGCGCTGATGGGCACCATTTCCGGCTCGGGCGTCGCCAATGTGGTGGCCAGCGGCCAGTTCACCATCCCGCTGATGAAGCGCTTCGGCTTCCGCTCGGCTTTTGCCGGCGCCGTCGAGGCGACCTCCTCGATGGGCGGCCAGATCATGCCGCCGGTAATGGGTGCGGTCGCCTTCATCATGGCCGAGACGCTGAACGTGCCTTATGCCGAAGTGGTCAAGGCGGCGATCATCCCGGCGCTGCTCTATTTCGGCGCCTGCTTCTGGCAGGTGCATCTGGAAGCCGGCAAGGCGGGCCTGCACGGCATGGCCAAGGCCGAGCTGCCCAATCCGTGGGACGCGGTGCGGCAACACTGGCCGCTGGTGCTGCCGCTGGCCGCGCTCATCTACCTGCTGTTTGCCGGCTATACGCCGATCTTCGCCGGCACGATGGGCCTGGCGCTGACCATCGTGCTCATCCTCGGCACGCCGTTGGCGGCAGCGATCGGGCCGCTGGCCTTCCGCATCGTGTTCTGGATCGCGCTCGGGCTTGCCGCCGCTTCGTTCATGAAGTTCGGCGTCAACCTCCTCGGCCTGGTGATCGCCGCACTGGTCGTCGCCTGCTTCACGTTCAAGGGCGGCCGCGAGACGTTGCAAATCTGTGTCGACTCGCTCGCCGAAGGCGCCAAGAACGCGCTGCCGGTCGGCATTGCCTGCGCCATTGTCGGCATCGTCATCGGCACGCTGACGCTGACCGGCATCGCTTCGACCTTCATCGGCTGGATCATCTCGATCGGCGAGGACAATCTGTTCCTGTCGCTGGTGCTGACCATGGTCACCTGCCTGGTGCTGGGCATGGGCATTCCGACCATTCCCAACTACATCATCACCTCGTCGCTGGCCGGGCCGGCGCTGCTCGAGCTTGGCGTGCCGCTGCTGGTCAGCCACATGTTCGTGTTCTATTTCGGCATCATGGCCGATTTGACGCCCCCGGTGGCGCTGGCGGCGTTCGCCGCCGCACCGATGGCCAGGGAAAGCGGCCTGAAAATCGGCATCCAGGCGACCAAGCTGGCCATTGCCGGCTTCGTCGTGCCGTTCATGGCTGTCTACACGCCGGCGCTGATGCTGCAGGACGCAGGTCCGATCGCCGCCCAGTTCGGCTATCCCGTCGAGGTCGCCTACATCGTCGCAAAAGCGTGCATGGGCATCGTGCTGTGGGGTGCCGCCGCCGTCGGTTTTCTGGTCACCCGCATGGCGTGGTGGGAGCGGCTCGTCGCCTTCGCGGCCGGCGTGCTGCTGGTCGCCGCGGTGCCGCTCACCGACGAGGCCGGCTGGGTGCTGGCGCTGGCCTGGATCGGCTGGCACTGTTTTCGCGCGCGGCAGGCTTCAGTCAGAACATGAGCCTGTGCATCCTGGCCGCGGGCAAGACGGTAACGCTCTCCGTCGCCGCCTTCACGCTGTCCTGGACGCATTCGGTGGAACGGACGCGCTGGCAAGAAGACTGGAAGGTCACGTCCTCCAGCCTGCAGGTGGTCGAAGCCCGGATCGAGGGCTCGGGCGCCGGCATGGAGCCACCGGAAGGCGCGGTGCTGAAGGAGGGTTGGTGGAGCTATGCGCCTGATGTCGGCCCGCAGCGGCGCGTCGTGCTCGCCGCTTCAGGTGCAACCAGCGACGGCTGGACACTGTGCACGGTTCAGGGCTGCCGGGAATTGGGGAGGACGGCAGGCGGACCGATCGTGCTCGAGCCGTGCCGGCCGGATGGCACGAGCCAGCCGCGGTAGCGCATAGCCACACCCTCAGCCAAGGAACCGCTTGCGCAGCTCCGGAGAAGGAATGTCGCAAGCATCCTTCCTGCCGAACAGGGCGTAGCGGTTCCTGGCGATGCGATCATAGAGCCAACCACGCAGCGGGCGCGGCAACAGCAACAGTGCCTTGGCCGCCCGCCAAGGCCAGCCGAGTTCCGCCATGACGGCGACAAAACTGTCCAGCCGCGTGAAGGCGACGCCGTCGATCAGGACGAGATTGGTTTCGTAAGAGTCGGTGCGCAGTCCATGCTTCCGGAACAGCGCTTCACCGAAGGGCGACTGCGCGGTGGCGAAGCGGAAACGGCCTTGGCGGTCGAGCCTGACCACCATGCGCACGAAACCGGAGCAGAGCACGCAGACGCCATCGAAAACGATCAATGGATGGCGTGAGTCGAGAACTGCTTCGAAGGGACGAGTTGACTGGGGTCGAACTGGTTGAGGATGGTCCGTCACGCTGGCCTCGGCTGCTCGTGTCCTATGACACTAAGCCGGCCAGCGATGGTATCAAAGCCGTGACGATGTCGCACGGCGCCTGTCGGCGAGAGCGGGACGCTCGGCGCGATAGGTGGTGGCGCGGGTAGAGGCGGCCGGCCTGCAGATCCGGCTGTTGTGGCGATTTTCGAAAGCCATGATCAGTGCGCGCCCAGCGAGTTGCCGCGACGGGCGCAGGCCGGGCCGGGGCCGCGCATGTAATAGCGTTCGGGCCGGTAGGTCGGCGCGACGAATTCGCGGATGGCGGCGGCATAGCCGATGAGGTGCGCGAGGAAGTTCATTACCTTGTCCCTGTCCCGATTTTCGGATGTCCCTTCCGAATTGCGGTCATCATAGCGTCGAGGCGTGAATAGTCGGTGAACGTGATGTTAATATCTGGTCGAAAATGCCTTGCTTCGTGGCTGGAATGCGGCTGATTCGGGGTCTTTCCGTGCAGTTGGTTGGCATTCCGGCCAATGTGACTTTTGCATCACATATGTTTCGTTTGAATGTCGCCTGCGCGCGGTTCTGTTTCAACTTTTGCCGAGCCCGCGAAATTTCCGTGCTGGCGGCCAGAACCAACCAGGCGGCCCCTTGGCATCCAGATCGGCGCGGGAGCGCGGAACTGGAGCGCGATCTGTCCGTTCTCACCTTCATCTGGTTCTGAAGGGAAGATATCATGGCGCCGCGTCCGGCCTGGAGAGGCTATCTGAAGCTTTCGCTGGTCACCTGTGCCGTCGAACTGACCAATGTCGTCACCCATACGGAGCGGGTCTCGTTTCGCATTCTCAACCGCAAGACCGGCAACACGGTGAAGCGCCTCTATGTCGATGCCGAAACCGGCAAGCCGTTGGAGGAGGAGGACGAGATCAAGGGTTATGAACTCGACGATGGCAATTTCATCCATATCGAGGAAGACGAGATCGAGGCGGTGCAGATCGAATCCTCGCACACGATGGCGCTCGACGGCTTCGTCGACAAAGCTTCGATCCAGCAGATCTATCTCGACACGCCCTACTATGTGGCGCCGACCGACAAGGTGTCGGAAGAGGCGTTCGCCGTCATTCGCGATGCGATGGCGGGCAAGAAGATGGCCGGGCTGGCGCGTATCGTGCTCTACCGACGCGAACGGCCGGTGGTGATCGAACCGCTCGGCAAGGGCATGGTGCTGACGACGCTGCGCTACGACAACACGGTGCGGCAACCGGACACCGTCTTCGGCGACATCGAGCCCGTGAAGACCGATCAGGAGATGACCGATCTGGCCGAGTTGATCATCGACAAGAAGAAGACGAAGTTCGATCCCTCGAAATTCGACGACAAATACGAGGACGCGCTGCTGGAGCTGATCCGCGCCAAGAAGGCCGGCCACAAGGCGCCGAAGGCCAAGGCGGCGCCCAAACCTTCCAATGTCGTCAATCTGTTCGACGCGCTGAAGAAGAGCCTGTCGAACACCGGGTCATCGAAAACATCTTCGTCGGCGAAGGCCAGGCCAGCGGCCAAACGCGCAAAGTCGAAAGCCAGCGCGCCCAAACGCAAATCGGCGTGAGGAACCCAACGGATGGCCAGCCTCGAACAATATCACTCCAAGCGCGATTTCAAGAAAACCGCCGAACCGGCCGGCAAGGTCGCCCGGACCAAGAAGGGCGAGGCCGGCGGCATCTTCGTCATCCACAAGCATGCCGCGACGCGGCTGCATTACGACTTGCGGCTCGAGCATGACGGCGTGCTGTGGAGTTGGGCGGTGACGCGCGGCCCGAGCCTCGACCCGCATGAGAAGCGACTGGCTGTCCATGTCGAGGATCACCCGATCGACTATGCGCCGTTCGAAGGCACCATTCCCAAGGGCGAATATGGCGGCGGTTCGGTTATCGTTTGGGATGAGGGCACCTGGATTCCCGAGAGCGACCCGGCCAAGGCGATGAAAAAGGGCCATATCAGCTTCGAGCTCAGGGGACACAAGCTGCATGGGGCATGGCATCTGGTGCGGCTGAAGCCGCGAGCGGGTGAAAAGCGCGACAACTGGCTGCTGATCAAGTCGGACGATGCCGCAGCGCGTCCCGGCGAGGACATCCTCAAGGAAGCGCCTGAATCGGTGAAGTCCGGCCTGACGATCGAGGAGGTCGGCGAGGGCAAGACCGCGAAGGGCGAGAAGCCGAAAGTCTGGCATTCCAACAAGCCGGCCGCCGTCAAGACAAAAGCCGGCAAACGCCTCGACTTTATCGAGCCGCAGCTGGCCACGCTCGAGCGTGATGCGCCGCCGGGCAAGGACTGGCTGCATGAGGTGAAGTTCGACGGCTATCGCATGCAGGCGCAGATCGCCGGCACCGATGTGCGGCTGCTGACCCGCACCGGCCTCGACTGGACGAAGAAATTCGGCGGCGAGATCGTCGCGGAGTTGGCCGGGCTGAAGTGCAGCGACGCCATCCTCGATGGCGAGGTGGTGGTGTTGGCCGACAGTGGTGTTTCGTCCTTCGCGCTGCTGCAGCAAGACCTGTCGGCGAAGCGGACCAATCGTTTCATCTATTACGTGTTCGACCTGATGCGCCTCGATGGAAGGGATTTGCGGCGCGAGCCGCTGGTCGAGCGCAAGCAGGCCTTGCAGGAACTGCTCGGCGAACACTCCGACAATGCGGCGGTCCGCTTCAGCGACCATTTCGCCGAACCCGGCAAGATCATGCTGGAGCATGCCTGCCGGATGGGCCTGGAAGGCGTCGTCTCCAAGCGTGCCGATGCACCGTATCGCAGCGGCCGCGGCCCAACCTGGGTGAAGTCGAAATGCACGGCGCGGCAGGAGTTCGTCATTGGCGGCTACCTGCCGTCGGACAAGACCGGGCGCGGCCTGCGCTCGATCCTGGTCGGCTTCCACGAGGGCGGCAAGCTGCATTATGCCGGCCGCGTCGGCACTGGTTTTTCGGGCAAGGGCGCCAATGAGCTGAAGGCAAAACTCGATGCGTTGACGGCAAAATCATCGCCCTTCTCCACCGCCGTGCCGAAGGGCAAGGGCCTGGTCTGGGTCAAGCCTGAACTTGTCGGCGAAGTGGAGTTTCGCAGCTGGACCTCGGACCGTATAATACGCCACGCCTCGTTCCAGGGGTTGCGCGAGGACAAGCCGGCGGAGGAAGTCGTGCAGGAAAAGCCCAAAGCGGCGACAGGCAAGCCATCGACAGGCAAGAGCACGGCCAAGCCGGCATCAGGCGGCAAAGCCGCCGGGTCGATGACGACCACGGTCAAACTCTCGCATCCCGACAAGCTGCTGTGGCCGGACGAAAACATATCCAAGCAGGGCCTGCTCGACCATTACGCACAGGTTTGGCCGCGCATGGAACAGTTCGTGGTCAACCGGCCGCTCAGCCTGGTGCGGGCGCCGGACGGTGTCGGCGGCCAGCGTTTCTTCCAGAAGCATGCCTCGGCTGGCATGAGCGACAAGATCGCGCGCATGAAGGACCCGACCGACGGCGAGGAGATCCTGTTCATCCGGGATTTCGATGGTGTTGCCGCACTGGTCCAGTATGGCGTGGTCGAGATCCACATCTGGGGGTGCACGATCGATGAGATCGAAAAGCCCGACCAGATCATCTTCGATCTCGACCCGGATGAAGGCGTCGACGTGAAGGCGGTGCGCGAGGCGGCGCTCGATATCAGAGGCAAGCTCGACGAGCTGTCGCTGCCGAATTTCGTCAAGACCTCGGGCGGCAAGGGCTATCACGTGCTGGTGCCGCTGAAGCCGTCTGCCGAATGGGACGCGGTGAAGGGCTTCGCCCATGACTTTGCCCGCGCGTTGGAGCAGGGTGCCCCCGATCGCTACACGGCGACGCTGTCGAAAAAAGCGCGCACGGGAAAGATCTTCGTCGACTATCTGCGCAACGGCAGGGGCTCGACGACGGTCGCGCCCTATTCCTCGCGCGCCAAGAAGGGCGCCACCGTGTCGATGCCGGTGACCTGGCCAGAGATCGAGGCCGGCTTGCCGCCGAACGCTTTCCCGATCGGCGACAAGACGACGCTGAAGCAGCTGGCGAAAGCCGATCCGTGGAGGGAATTTTTCAAGCAGGGGAAGGCGTTGAAGCGGGGGTAGTTCGCGCAATTTGCCAGCGCAGCGATCCTTCGCGCCCCCTCTGGCCTGCCAGCGTGACGAAATCAGCGTCGGCTCCTCAGCTCAGAAACACCTTCTCGAAAGCCTGCTTGCCCGGCAGCGAGAAAATCACCGCGCGGCTGTCCTTCTCGCGGCGCGCCCATTTCTCGGCAAGGATCTTGTCGAGGATGGCGGCGCCCAGCGTGCCGGCGAGGTGCGAACGGCGCACGCTCCAGTCGAGGCAGGCGCGGCATACCGGCCGGCGCGGCTTGGTGTAGACGTCGATGCCGATCGCGGCGAAATGCGAAGCCGCCGATGGCCCGAGCCTGATCTCTTGTTCGTCGCGGACCAGTACGTTCTTGGCGACGAGCCGGTCGAGCATCGCCACTGCCTGCTCGCCGGCGAGGTGATCGTAGCAGACGCGCGCCACGCGCATCGCTGCATCGCGCGGACCCGGCCGCACACGCTTTGGACCGACGGCTTCCGCGACGCCTGTGATGGCTTCGATCATGCCCGCCACCTGCGGTCCGGCGAGGCCGTAATAGCGATGCCGGCCCTGGCTCGCCACCGTGAGCAGCCCACCTTCCATCAGTTTGCCCAGGTGCGAGCTGGCGGTCGGCAGCGAGACGCCGGCCTCGAGCGCCAGCTCGCTTGCCGTCAGCGCCGTGCCGCCCATCAGGGCATTTAGCATGTTTGCGCGTGCCGGGTCGCCGACCAGGCTGGCGATGCGGGCGATGTCGGGTCCTTCGCGCATAGTTCGTTCCTCATCGAAGCGTTCTTGTCAGATAATCACTATTCTCCGGTGAGATCAAGGAGACGACGATGGCCGCACGAACCGCTTTCCCCTCAGCCCCGCTCCACAGCCGTCGGTTCTTCCCGTTCGTCAGCTGGTTGCGTTCGCGGCTGCTGGCCCGCTGGTATGACC
>NZ_RZPW01001370.1:0-665 GCF_003998455.1 Mesorhizobium sp. M7A.F.Ca.CA.001.08.2.1
ATCTGAGACAGGCCCGTCATCATGCGATAGGTTTTCAGCGCTCCGAGCATGAAATCCGGGTCGCGGATCTGCCGCCACATCGTCGCCTCGAGCAAGGCGATCATGCGTGGCTCAAGAATATTGCGCAGGGCATGATCGTACGTGTCGGTCTGCGCCCGCACCATTTCCGCGGAGGCCGATGGTCCCAGTAGATCCTGGGCGGCGCCAGGCGGTGCTTTCCGGGCGGTTGCGACCGCGTCCATCGCACCGAGCGCGCCGTCCATGGCGGGCTGCTCCACCGATGCCGGCGTTGCAGCGATGGAGGTCAGCGGCGTCTGCAGCGCTTCGAACTGGCCTGCCTGGGCCGTTATCGCGTTGCGGTTGTCAAAATAGGACCAGGTGAACAACCCGCCGGCCAACAATGCCGCCGCCGCGCAAGCGGCTGCCGCACCCCGCCAGATCCAGGCGCGGCGCCGTTGCGCCAGCGGATCGAACGTGCCGAGGCCCGCTTCCTTGAAGATGACTTCGGTCAGCAGGTTCTTCAGGAAGAAGCTGCGTTTTTCGACCCTTGGTGCGGGCAGCGCCCGTCGCGGCGGCAGGCCGAAGGACGAAGACAGCGCCGCGGTCAGCCGGTCGATGGGCGCTCCTTCCTGCGTCGCCGATGTCAGATAGAGCCCGCGCAACCA
>NZ_RZPW01001371.1:0-665 GCF_003998455.1 Mesorhizobium sp. M7A.F.Ca.CA.001.08.2.1
GCTATGCCTTCGCCAGCACCTTCATTTTCGGCGCCATGTTTGGCTTCATCGCTTCGGCGCAGCAGATCTATGTCGACATTTTCAAAGTCGGCGAGATGTTCCCGGTCATCTTTGCCGGGGTTGCGGGCGTGCTCGCCTTCTCCAACTTTCTGAACTCGCGCCTTGTCGGCCGCATCGGCATGCGCCGCCTGTCGCAGAGTGCGTTGCTGCTGTTCCTGGTCATCAGCCTTGCCTGGCTGGTGATTTCGCTGGAGATGAAGATGCCGCTCTGGCTGTTCATCACCTTCTTTGCCTGCGCCATGCTTCCATTCGGTGCGCTCGGCGCGAACTTCAACGCGCTGGCCATGGAGCCGCTCGGCCAACTGGCCGGCACGGCTTCGTCGATCCTCGGTTTCATGCAGACGTTTCTCGGCGGCATTCTCGGTACGCTGATCGGCCAGGCCTTCAACGGCACGGTGACGCCGCTGGCCGCCGGCTTCTGCAGCGTCTCGGTCGCCGCGCTGCTGATGATCTTCATCGCCGAACGCGGCAAGATGTTCCAGCCACAGAACCCGCCCGTTTCAGGGCACATCACCGACTTGCATTAGGACGCACCTTCAAGGGCTGCCGTGAACCGAGGGGCAAGCATGCGCCCCGCAATTGCTTCGCCCATGCTGTCCGAAAAG
>NZ_RZPW01001372.1:0-662 GCF_003998455.1 Mesorhizobium sp. M7A.F.Ca.CA.001.08.2.1
ATGTTATACTCATCCGGCAGCGGCAGGAGCTGGCTCGTCCCCGCCCGTTCGATGCGCAACAGTTGCGCGCCCATCTCCGACAGCATCAGGCCGGCCAGCGGCACGGGGCCGAGCCCGGCCATCTCGATCACCTTCAGCCCGGTCAGCGGACCGGTTTTAGCGGCAGCGGACAGGCCGGCGCTCATGACCGGTTTATTTCGGCGCCATGCGAATGGCGCCGTCGAGGCGAATGGTCTCGCCGTTCAGCATCTGGTTCTCGATGATGTGCAGGGCGAGAGCGGCATATTCGGACGGTTCGCCCAGGCGCGACGGGAACGGCACGGCGGCGCCCAGTGAATCCTGCACCTCTTGCGGCATGCCGGCCATCATCGGCGTCTTGAAGATGCCGGGAGCGATGGTGCAGACGCGGATGCCGGAACGGGCAAGGTCGCGCGCCACCGGCAGCGTCATGCCGACGACGCCGCCCTTGGACGCCGCATAGGCGGCCTGGCCGATCTGGCCATCATAGGCGGCAACCGAAGCGGTGTTGACAATGACGCCGCGCTCGCCGCCCGGCAGCGGCTCGAGCTTTGACGCGCGTTCGGCGACGAGGCGGATCATGTTGAACGTGCCGATCAGATTGACCTCGATCACCTTGCGGTACTGATCAAGCGGATGGGGAC
>NZ_RZPW01001373.1:0-658 GCF_003998455.1 Mesorhizobium sp. M7A.F.Ca.CA.001.08.2.1
CCCCTATGTGCAGGACCAGATGTTTGCCGAGAACGAAGGCATTTTCGGCAAGCGGCTGATCGCCGGCGCCTTCGTCTTTTCGGCTGGCCTGGGGCTGGTCGCCACCAACTGCGTCAATGCCTTCTCCTATGGCTACGACAAGCTCCGCTTCATAAAACCCGTCTTCATTGGCGACACGATCTATTCGATCCGCTCCAACCTCGACAAGAAGCCCCGCTACAAGGAAATGGGGCTGATCCGCGCCAGCTACGAGGTGTTCAAGGGCGAAGGCGAGTTGGTTCTCTATTGCGAGCATCTGCAGACGGTGAAGTACCGCAACCCGGCCGACTTCGTCGGCAAGACGGAGAAATAGCATGCCGGCAGCAGCCGAATTGCCGCTCGCCGGTCTCGTCGTCGTCGACATGAGCCAGTTCCTGTCCGGGCCCTATTGCTCACTCAGGCTGCTCGATCTCGGCGCCCGCGTCATCAAGATCGAGCGTCCGGATGGCGGCGACCTGTCGCGCCGGCTCTATCTCAGCGATACCGAGATCGGCGGCGATTCCACCATCTTCCATGCCATCAACCGGGCCAAGGAAAGTCTTGCCATCGACCTCAAGAACGAGGCCGATCTCGAGGCGTTGCGCGGCCTTCTGGCCAAGGCCGATGTGCTGATCCAGAA
>NZ_RZPW01001374.1:0-656 GCF_003998455.1 Mesorhizobium sp. M7A.F.Ca.CA.001.08.2.1
GTCTACCGCAGCGCGTTGAACGCCTGCAGCGCGGCGATTGCCGCCCAGATCTCCGAAGCCGACGCCATGAAGGTGTTTACCGGCTTTGCCCGGGTGACCGGCATATTGGTCGGCGAGGGCAACCCGCCGATGGCGATGGACGCAAGGAGCATGCAGAGCCGCACGCCCAAGCAAGGCCGGCAGATGCCGAAATAGGGCTTTGCTTCTTTCTCCCCGTTTACGGGGGTGAGGTGTGATCCGAGCAGCGGACGAAAAGCCAATTGCTTGGCTTTTCGAACAGCGAACGCCCGGCAGGGCAATGAGGGGCGGCGCCAGCGCTTCGGTAAGTGGCATCTGAATCGGATGCTTGAATTTCATGTCAGCTTCCATCCTGCCTCGTCAGCGCTGCCCCTCATTGCCCTGCCGGCACCTTCTCCCCGTGAACGGGGGAGAAGAGATCAAACCTCACCCCTTCGCAACAAATACGCGGCGCTGGAAGCGCGCCTGGTGGTAGGTACAATAGCTTTTCAGCGCCCTGGTGCGCATGCCGCAGCACAGCATGTCGGCGCCTGGGCGGCTGCCTGGCGCCCCCTCTTCGGCAATAGAAATGTCCGGATCCACCTCCACCGTCAGATCCAGCGGCGCACGGCAGCGTGAAAACAGGCAATCGATGAAGC
>NZ_RZPW01001375.1:0-650 GCF_003998455.1 Mesorhizobium sp. M7A.F.Ca.CA.001.08.2.1
AATGACGACCGCGCCGCGCCGAAGCGGCGCAGCCCGCTGACCGATTTCCTCGACGCCTCCGAGCCGCTGCACAAAGGCGGCTTCGCCGAGATGCCGCAGCCGGAGCTCTCTGGCACGCCGCTGACCGGTTCGATCGCGGATTGGGCCGAGCAGATCGAGCAGGAAGCCGAAAACGAAGGACGTCTTGTCGCCAAGGGTGACGGCGGCAAATCGCCGAAGCCGTCGAAGAAGATACCCGAGCGCTCAAGCTCGCCGGGGCGCAGTTCGCGCGGCACCTCGATGGGTGGCGCGGCGTCAGCCAGGGAGCGCACGGCAGCCGGCCTCAATCCGGTCGCCGGCCTCGACATCTCGCTGGAGGACGCCGAGACCATGGCCTCGGGCAGCGTCACCGCGACGGTGGCGGCACTGTCGGCGCTGATCGAATCCGGCAATCCGCTGCACAAGGACGGCGTGCTGTGGACGCCGCACCGCCCTGCCCGCCCCGAAAAATCCGAAGGCGGCATCGCCATCAAGATGGTGTCGGAGTTCGAGCCGGCCGGCGACCAGCCGACCGCCATCAAGGATCTGGTCGAAGGCGTCGATAACCACGACCGCACCCAGGTGCTGCTCGGCGTCACCGGCTCAGGAAAAACCTTCACCATGGCCAAGGT
>NZ_RZPW01001376.1:0-650 GCF_003998455.1 Mesorhizobium sp. M7A.F.Ca.CA.001.08.2.1
CGCCGTAGGTGGCGCCATTAACCGCCATGGCGTCGACCGTCAGGCCGCCCATCGCCGTGGCAGCGTTGAAGGCGTAGATGCCGGTATCGCTTATCCCGGTAACCGCTGCCTTCGCCGTGACGCTGGTGGCGCCTGTGCCATTGTTCTTGGCCTCGATTCCGAAGTAGCCGCTGACCGTGCCTTCGGCGAGGATAGTCAGGCCCTTCGCCGTAGTGCCGTTGACGGCATAAATGCCGTCGCCGTCTGTTCCAGTTACCGCCTTTGTCGCCGTGACGCTGGTGGTGCCAGTGCCGTCGTTTGAGGCATTGATGCCGAAGACGCCGCCGCTGACGGTGCCTTCGGCGCGAACCGTCAGGTCTGTCGCCGTGCTGCCGCTGTAGGCATTAATGCCGGTATTGCTCCCGGTCACTGCGGCCTTCGCCGTGACGCTGGTGGCGCCAGTGCCGAGGTTCTGGGCAACAATGCCGGTGCCACCGCTGACTGTGCCTTCGGCGATGACAGTCAGGTCTTTGCCGACATGGGCGATCGGGCCAGAAAAGGTCGGCGTGCCGTTCAGAACCGTGTTGACGACATCGAGCTGTTGCCCGCCATTGATCGCATAGATGCCGTATCCGCTGCTGCTGGCGGTGACATCGCCAGTGGCGGGGAGG
>NZ_RZPW01001377.1:0-649 GCF_003998455.1 Mesorhizobium sp. M7A.F.Ca.CA.001.08.2.1
CTTCATGACCGGCAGCACGCCGCCCGATATCAGCCCTTCCGCGGCTGCACGGCCGAGCTCGATCACCGGTCGCGGGTCCTTGCCGTAGGCACGCGCGCCGATGACATCGCTGGCGCCTTCGATCGGCACGTCGAGCACCGGCAGGCAATCGGCTGTGATGCCGTAGCGTAACAGGTCGAAAGCATGCAGCCGCGCCATCAGCCAGGCCGCGCGGGCGCCGGCATCATGATCGTCGCGCCACAGCGCGCCCAGCGCGCCGCCGGCTGGATAGTTCGGCGCCAGCGGCGGCCGCAAGCGCTGCACACGGCCGCCTTCCTGATCGATGAACACCAGCGCGTCCGGACGCCCTATGCAGTCTCGCATCTCGGCGACCAGATCGCGGATCTGTTCGGTCTCGCCGATGTTGCGCGCAAACAGGATGAAGGCCCACGGGCATTCATTGCGATAGAAATTGATTTCTTCGCGGGTGAGCGATTTCCCGGCGCAGCCGAGGATCATGGATTTTGATTCGGTCATGTCGGCAGTTTAGGGCTTTGTGCGATCAAAGGGAATCGCCAGGGATTCATCCAGGGCAACGCCGGATCTGCTTTCCCCATGAAAAAAGCCGGCGCGGTGGACCGCGCCGGCTTTCAATCGGTTGACTCCGGCT
>NZ_RZPW01001378.1:0-647 GCF_003998455.1 Mesorhizobium sp. M7A.F.Ca.CA.001.08.2.1
CCACAGTCACATGGCGGTTGTTGTCGATCCGGATCACGCCGTCTGTCCGCAGCCGGGTCAACTGGCGGCTCACCGTCTCGATTGTCAGGCCGAGGAAATCGGCGATGTCGGCACGTGTGAGAGGCAGTTCGAAGCTCGTCGGATTGGTGTTTGGATCGAGCGTGGGATCGATGTTTCTGGCAATCATCAGCAGAAAGCTCGCCACTTTTTCCGCAGCGGTCTTGCGTCCCAGCGTGACCATCCAGTCGCGTGCATCGTCGAGTTCGTTCAGCGTCTGCTTGAACAGGCGGTGCTCGAGATCCGGCGACTCCCTCATCATCCTTTCGACGGAAGCCCTTGGAAACGAACACAGGGAGACGGCCGTTGCCGCTTCCGCGTTGATCACGCTTTCCACCTTGAACGGCCGTCCCAGAAAATCGGGGGCAAACTGAAGCGCGACAATCTGCTGGCGCCCGTCCGAAAGGCTCTTCGTCAGCTTCACGACGCCGGAAAGCACGTTGGAATAGCTGTCGACGGTTTCGGCGTCGGCCATCAGTTCTGACCCCGGTTCAACGGTGTGCTTTGACGAGGTCTTGGCGAGCCCGACCAATTGATCGGGATCAAGGGCACCGCAAATGCCGCGATGCCTTGCCTCGCAGGATTGGCAA
>NZ_RZPW01001379.1:0-644 GCF_003998455.1 Mesorhizobium sp. M7A.F.Ca.CA.001.08.2.1
CGCCGGCGCGTTGCCTGACGGAGCATCAAACGAAAAACCCGCCTGTGCGGCGGGTCACTGGCGCAACTCAGCACCATAAGCAAAAATGTACCATAGCTGAGCTCACCGAGTCAAGAAAAAAATCCTATCGTGTCAGCCCGTTGGTATGCGCGGATCCTGCACCAGGTAGAAGGTCCATCTGGGCGTGTAGTCGGTCATCAGGAATTCGAAGCTGGCGGTTTTCAGCGGGTCGACCTTGCCATTCCTGAACAGCAGCCGGTCATAGGGTTCGAAATCGCGATCGAAATCGGCGAAATTGCTCGACCGGATATTGTCCGGCGTCTTGTTGCGCTGGTCGAAGGAAAGCCCGTCGCCGAACACGCTCGGCTGGTTCAGGATCTCCTGCAATTCGAACTGGAATTCGACCCAGGCCTGGCCGCTGTTGTTGAGCACCTCGATGCGCATATACATCATGCCGTTGGCGAATTCGCCGGCCTTGCCGAAGGCCTGGATCGGCTTTGTCGTGCGGATCGTCAGCGTCACCGGCGTTGACGAAGTCAGCTCTTCGGTGATGACGAACGGATCGTCCTTCGTGCCGATGCCCGAGGCGCCGGTGATGTGGAAGCCGCCAAGCTCGTCGGAGAAGGAGTAGGCGCCCGCCGCCC
>NZ_RZPW01000137.1:0-10362 GCF_003998455.1 Mesorhizobium sp. M7A.F.Ca.CA.001.08.2.1
GAGCAGGATGGCGTTGGATTCGGCCAGCCGCCGGCCATCGTCGAACTCGAGCAGCGGCACCATGGCGTTCGGGTTCTTGGCGACAAAGTCGGCTTTGCGTGTGTCGCCGGTGTGCGAACTCACCTCGACGTTGGTGAAGGCCAGGCCAAGCTTCGCCATCAGCAGGCGCGGCTTGTAACAATTGCCGCTGTCTATCATGCCGTAAAGTATCATGGCTGTTCCCCCGAGCACTCTCTCCGCGCGATTATCGCAGCGGCGGCGGACTCAACCAATGATTTGTTTTGTCGCGACGATCAGCGCCGCTGATGTGTGAATAGTGGCGCCCCTAGCCGAACAGCGGGACGACATTGCCGCCGGTACCCAGCAGCGTGTCGATGTTGAGTGGCTCTTCCTCGAAAACGGTCCCCGCCAAGGCTGGGCGGGCGAGGAGAAAACCCTGCAGCAGGTCGACGCCGCCTTCGAGCGCGACGCGCAGATGGGTGGGCTGCTCGATGCCTTCGACCAGCACCTTGGCGCCGCGGTCATGCAAGCTGGAAACCAGCGGGCGGAAGAACCGTTCAGCGGCAGCGTGGCGACAGAACTCCGCGAACCAGGTGCCATCGATCTTGACGATGTCGGGCTTGAGCAGGCTCACCCGCTCCTCGGTCGAGTGCCCGGTGCCGAAATCATCGATGGCGATGCGGATGCCGTCGCGCCGCATTTCGCACACCAGCCGCGCGAGAAGCGCGTCGTCCGCCGCCTGTTCGGTGATTTCGCAGACCAGCATGGCCGGCGCCAGGCCGAACTCGCCGAGATGCCTGGTCATCAGGCGAATCTCGGCCAGTGCCCGCCCGGCATGGTCGTTGATCAACGGATTGTAGTTGAAGAACAGGTCGAGCCCGTCGACGCCGATATTGCGAAAATTCCTGAGATGCAGCGCCCGGCACATGGTTTCCACAAACAGCCGGTCCGAGACGGCAACGCTTTCGAAGAACATCTTTGGCGCGCCGGGGCGGCCCGCACGGTGCGGCTCGATCAGGGCTTCGGCCGCGACCGCGTGAAGGAACCGGCCGCGCGGCGCGAAAATCGGCTGATAGGCGCTGCGCAGCCGGAACTCGCCATACATGCCGTATTCGATGCCGACTTCGTCGACCCGGATCGCATCGCCGACATTGCGCCGCCGATCACCTCTCATGTCGCCACGCGGCGCCCAAAGGCCTTGACCGGCCGCGCCGAAGGCGTTGCCACGGCAGCAGCAGACGTGTCGACGGCAGCAGCGACAGGCGCCTGCCCGGCCTTGTCGAAGACGCCAAAGCTGGTCGGCGCCAATTCGGGTCGCGCCAGCACGAAACCCTGCACCATCGACGCACCCGATTTCTCGGCGAGCTCCAGTTGCCAGCCCTCCTCGATGCCTTCGAACACCGTATGGATGCCTTGCTCCTCGAAGTTCTTCACCATGGTGGTCAGCAACGCGAAGCCGGCGCCGGACTCCATCAGCTGCGTGATCCAGTAGGCATCGAACTTGACGATATCCGGCTTCAACTCCTTGACCCGGTTGATGTCGGAATCGTCGGCGCCATAGTCGTCGACGGCGATGCGGAAACCGTTGGCTCTCAGTGCCGCGACGAAGCCGTGCAAGGCTTCCTGCGACGCCGACCGCTGCTCGGTCACCTCGCAGACGACGCGACGCGGGTCAATGCCGGCCTCGTGCAGCACGAGCCGCATCTCGCGCAAGGCAGCGTCGGCAACAGTGCGTTCGGTGAACACCGACGGGTCGAAATTGACAAAGATCGACGCTTCCCGCGGCAGGCAGGCACCGGCGTTGAGAAGATGCAGCGTCCTGGTCAGCGCCTCGATATGCAGCCGGTCGGCGGCCGGACAGGTCGAGAAGAAATTCATCGGCGATTGTGGCTCGCCGTCGCGGAACGGTCGGATCAGCCCTTCGAACGCGACCACCGACAGCTTGCCTTCCTTGAAGGCGAAGATCGGCTGGAAAGCGCTTTGCAACGTGTAGATGCCCCAGACACCGGTGGAGGTGCCGTCGTCCTGACGGATGATGTGGGCAAGCCCGACGCTGCGCGACACGGTTCCTCGCTCCGCAATTGGTCTGCGATCCTGCCACTCAAGCCTCTACCGCTCGTTAATGAATTTATTGTTGCCGACCCCTGGTCCGATCACAGCTCCTTGAGACCTGGATCAGCCGACAATGCTTGCGTTGCGCGAAATCATGCGACATGAGAAGCGCCGCGGTCGCTCCTGGCCGCGCCGATCTTCCATGGAGACGTCAAGCTCATGGCCTTTCTTGCCGACACCCTTTCGCGCGTGAAGCCTTCCGCCACCATCGCGGTCACGCAGAAAGCGCGCGAGCTGAAAAATGCCGGCCGTGACATTATCGGCCTCGGCGCCGGCGAACCGGATTTCGACACGCCCGACAACATCAAGAATGCGGCAATCGAGGCGATCCGCCGCGGCGAAACCAAGTATCCGCCGGTTTCGGGCATCGTGCCGCTGCGCGAGGCGATCGCAAAAAAGTTCAAGCGCGAGAACAATCTCGACTACAAGCCCGAGCAGACCATCGTCGGTACGGGCGGCAAGCAGATCCTGTTCAACGCCTTCATGGCGACGCTGAACCCCGGCGACGAGGTCATCATTCCTCGCCCCTACTGGGTCAGCTACCCCGAGATGGTGGCGATCTGCGGCGGCACCTCCGTGTTTGCCGACACCTCGATCGACAACGGCTTCAAACTGACCGCTTCCGTGCTGGAAAAGGCGATCACGCCGAAGACCAAATGGCTGCTGATGAACTCGCCGTCGAACCCGTCGGGTGCCGCCTATACCGAGGCCGAACTGCGCGCGCTGGCCGACGTGCTGTTGAAGCATCCGCATGTCTCGACGCTGACCGACGACATGTACGAGCACCTGACCTATGGCGATTTCGTCTTCAAGACCATCGCCGAGGTCGAGCCTAAGCTCTACGAGCGCACGCTGACCATGAACGGCGTGTCGAAAGCCTATGCAATGACCGGCTGGCGCATCGGTTATGCGGCGGGCCCGGTCCAACTGATCAAGGCGATGGACATGATCCAGGGCCAGCAGACATCGGGCGCCTGCACCATCGCGCAATGGGCATCCGTCGAGGCGCTGAATGGCCCGCAGGATTTCATCGCCAAAAACAAGGCGATCTTTCAAGGCCGTCGCGACCTCGTCGTCTCGATGCTCAACCAGGCGCGCGGCATCACCTGTCCGTCGCCGGAAGGGGCCTTCTATGTCTATCCCTCCTGCGCCCAGTTGATCGGCAAGAAGACCAAGGCCGGCAAGCCGATCGACACCGACGAAACCTTCTGCTCGGAATTGCTCGAAGCCGAGGGCGTCGCGGTGGTGTTCGGCTCGGCCTTCGGCCTCGGCCCCAACTTCCGCATCTCCTACGCCACCTCGGAGACGCTTCTGGAGGAAGCCTGCACGCGCATCCAGCGCTTTACGGCTTCGCTGACCTGAGCGGCGCGCTTTGAACGCAGAACCCGGCTTCACTGCCGGGTTTTCAATGGGCCGTCAGCCTCACGCCTCGTGCTTGGTCTCTTTGGCCGAGCGCGCCTCGGCCGGCGCCAGCACGGCAACCAGCAGTGCGGCGGTGAGGAACGCGCCTATCGCTGCCGTCAGCATGGCGGCATGAAAGCCGCCGGCATAGGCGGCAGCATAGAGTTCATGCACGCCGCTTTCGCCCATCGCCGCATCGGTTGCGAAATCATGCCGCGAAATTGCAGCACGGGCGACCGCTTCCGCGTTGGCGACACCGGCATCGCCGAGATACCCGGTCAAAAGGTTGGTTGCCCGCATGCTCATCAAGGCGCCGAGCAAGGCGATGCCGATGGCAAGACCGCTCTGGCGGGTGGCATTGATGACCGCCGACACCATGCCCGAGCGTTCGCGCGGCGCATAGGACATGGCGGCAGCGCTGCCGGTCGGGATTGCAAGCGCATTGCCGAGGCCGCCGATGGCGAACAGAAGGCACAGCGTCGCGTAGGACGTCCAAGGACCGGCCCAGCACATGCCGAGCATGGACAGGCCGATAGCAACATAGCCGATGGTCATCAGCGCGGAGTGACCATAGCGCGCGCTCAGCCTGCCGATCCACGGCGACACCACGATCTGGACGATGAAGGCCGGCGCCATGCGCAGGCCGGTCTGCGTCGGCGACCAGCCCTGCACCTGCTGTAGGAACATCGAGAAGAAGAAGACGCTGGAATAGGAGGTGAAGCCGAGCGCGAACGAAGCGACATTGGCGACGGCAAAGCGGACGTCACGGAACAGGCCAAGCGGCAGCATCGGCCGTGCCGTGCGCGCCTCGAAGCCGAGGAAAGCAGCCAGGCCGACGACACCTGCGATGAGCGCCGTGACCGTCCTTGGCTCGCCCCAACCATTCTCGCCGGCCGAGATCAGGCCAAAGGTCAGCGCCCCCAGCCACAGGATGCTGAGAGCCAGGCCGACGAGATCGAGATGGGCATGTTCGGGATGCGCCGTCTCGTTGATCGAAGCAGCACCGAGCGCGATCGTGATCAGACCAAGCGGCAGGTTGATCAGGAAGATGCTTTGCCAGCCGACGGTCTCGACCAGGATGCCACCGAGGACGGGACCAACGAGCAGAGAGATGGCGGCGAACGACGCCCAGCCGCCAATGACGCCGGCGCGCTGGCGCGCATCGGGAAAGGCTTGCGTCAGGATCGACAGCGCGCCTGGAATGAGCAGCGAGCCGGCGATGCCCTGTACGACCCGGCCAGCCAGCAGCACCGGCAAATTGGGCGCGACGGCGCAGATCAGCGAGCCGGCCACGAAGATGCCGACGCCGGCCAGCCATGAGCGCTTGCGGCCATAGCGGTCGCCGATCAGGCCGGACGACAGCATGAAGGCCGACAGGCACAGCGTGTAGGCGTCGACCACCCATTGCAGGCCGCCGAAATCGGTTTGCAACGCCTGCTGGATGGTCGGCAGCGCGACATTGACGATGCTGACGTCGAGCAGAGCCACGAACGAACCAAGATAGACAGCGGCGACCAGGGGCAAACGGTGCTTTGACATGGCTATGTCTGGACGTGAGTTTCGCAAATTACTGGCCGACGGTCAGTTGAACGGGCGGCATGGCGCTGTCGATCCGGCGACTGAGTATGGCCTGCGCCATGGTACGGGACTCGCCGCGAGTCGCCCTCTTCTGAAAATGTTGCGGCTGGAATAGAAGCCGGGTTCCTGCGGACTGAGCATTCAGCCGTCATATTGTTCCGATGTCACCGCTTCCAGCCAGTCGGCATGGACATCGTCGAGCGCCTCCTGCATGGCGATATGCGTCATCGCCGATTTCGGCGCCGCGCCATGCCAGTGTTTTTCGCCAGGCGCGAACGAGATGACGTCGCCCGCCCTGATCTGCTGGATCGGGCCGCCCCACGTCTGGGCAAGCCCGGCGCCCACCGTCACGTAGAGCGTCTGGCCAAGCGGATGCGTATGCCAGTGGGTGCGCGCGCCCGGCTCGAAGCTGACCAGCGTGGCTCGCAGCCGCGCCGGCGCCTCTTTCTCGATGATCGGCGTCTGCAGCACCCGGCCGGTGAAGTATTTTTCCGGCGCGATGACGGTCGGCACGCTGCCGCAGGCAATGATCTTCATGGGTCGATGGTCCTTCAAAACAGCGGGCGACGGGTCGCCAGCTTCAGTTTCCGCCGATATCGGCCGACGTGCAACAGCTTCCGGCTGCCAGCCCCCTATATGGCCAGCACGGGTCCACGGCCGAGCAAAGGATTTCTATTTTCCTTGCCCTGCCGGCAAACAAGTGGGACGATGGCTTTGGGCAGGTGGACTTGAAAAGAACCCCGCCCGCGACGGTCGAACAGGCCGGCCGCCGCTCAGGACCGATTGACCACGCCTGAACCATGCATGCCAGTCGGTCCTACGGGAAACGCCTGAGTGGAGGTCAGTCATGGGTACTCGCGCCGGAGGACGACGCACGGGACCGAAATGCATTGCCATAGTCGGTCCCTTCGCAAGCGGTAAGACGACACTTCTCGAAGCCATATTGGCCCGTACGGGCTCAATTCCCCGACAAAATCCCGTTTCATCAGGCAACACCGTTTCAGATCATTCGCCCGAGGCGCGCGCCCACGCCATGAGCGTCGAGGCGACGATCGCCACCACCGAATTCATGGGCGAGCAGATCACCTTCGTCGACTGTCCCGGCTCCATCGAATTCTCTTTCGAAGCCGAACCGGTGCTGACCGCCTGCGACCTCGCGGTGGTCGTGGCCGAGGCCGATGAAAAGAAGATCCCTGCCCTGCAACTGATCATGCGCAAGCTCGACGATCTCGGCGTGCCGCGCATCCTGTTTCTCAACAAGGTCGACAAGGCAATCACCGGCGTGCGCGACACGCTGAAGATGCTGCAGCCGGCCAGTGCCGTGCCATTGCTGCTGCGCCAGATTCCGCTGCGCAAGGACGGCGTCGTCATTGGTTCGATCGACCTGGCGCTGGAGCGCGCCTACATCTATCGCGAATATGCCGAAAGCGAGGTGGCGCAGATTCCCGGCGACGAGAAGGCGCGCGAGCTCGAAGCGCGTTTCTCGATGCTGGAGACGCTGGCCGACCATGATGACCAGTTGATGGAACAGCTGCTCGAGGAGATCGAACCGCCCAAGGACGCGATCTTCGACGATCTCGCCGCCGACCTGCGCGACGGCGCGGTGACCCCGGTGCTGATCGGCACCGCCGAGAAAGGCAACGGCGTGCTGCGTCTCCTGAAGGCGATCCGCCACGACGCGCCTGACATCGAGGCGACCCGCAAGCGGCTCGGTGCACCCGACGGCGCGGCTACCCTGGTCCAGGTGATGAAGACCATCCACACCTCGCATGGCGGCAAGCTGTCGGTGTCGCGCATCCTCTCCGGCCAGGTCGTCGACGGTTCCGAACTCTGGCTGCCCGGCGGCGACACGGCCAAGGTTTCCGGCATCTACCGGATGCTCGGCAAGGACCAGTCCAAGCTCTCCATCGCCAAGGCCGGCGATACGGTCGCGCTGGGCAAGCTGGACGAGGTCAAGACCGGCCAGACGCTGAGTTCGGCCAAGGGCGGCATCAAGCCGCTCGTCCAGTTCGAGCCGCCGCAGCCGGTCTTCGCCTTCGCGCTCCGTCCCAAGGAGCGCAAGGACGAAGTGAAGATGTCGGCTGCCATCCAGCGGCTGGCCGAGGAGGACCCCTCGCTCAGCCTGCGCCACAACCAGGACTCGGCTGAAACCGTGCTGTCGGGCCATGGCGAGATGCATCTGCGCGTGGTGCGCGAGCGGCTGGAAGGCAAGAACCAGATACCGGTCGAAGGCCATCCGCCGGCGGTGCCCTATCGCGAGACGATCCGCAAATCGGCGCAACAGCGCGGCCGTCACAAGAAACAGTCCGGCGGACATGGCCAGTTCGGTGACGTGGTGATCGAGATCAAGCCGCTGCCGCGCGGCTCCGGCTTCGAGTTCACCGACACCATTACCGGCGGCGTCGTGCCCAAGACCTACATCCAGTCGGTCGAGACCGGGGTGCGCGACTATCTGAAATCCGGGCCGCTGGGCTTTCCGGTCGTGGATGTCGCAGTCAACCTGTCGGACGGCTCCTACCATGCGGTCGATTCCTCCGACATGGCCTTCCAGATGGCGGCCAGGCTGGCAATGAAGGAAGGCATGGCCGCGTGCTTGCCGGTGCTCCTGGAGCCTGTGATGAAGGTCGAGATCGTCACACCCTCCGACGCCACCTCGAAGATCATCGCTCTCATCCCGCAACGGCGCGGCCAGATACTCGGCTACGACGCGCGGCCTGGCTGGCCAGGATGGGATGTCGTCGAGGCAACCATGCCGCAAGCCGAGATCGGCGACCTGATCATCGAGTTGCGCTCGGCGACCGCGGGCGTCGCCAGCTACCGTGCCGTCTTCGACCACATGGCCGAACTCACCGGCCGTCTGGCCGACGAGGCGATGAACACCAACGGCAAGGCTGCCTGATGGCGTAGCGTTCCTCTCGAACCTGATTCGAGGGGGACAAAAGAAAACGACGTCCGGCGGGGACCGGACGTCGTTTTGTTCGCGGACCGTTTCCTTGGGAGGTAAAACGGCAGGTCCGCCGCATTTGGTGCCGCCGAGTTCGGCGGAAAAAACGGTTCGGACGCGGTAGCCGCCTGAGCCCGGGCCGTACGAGTGATGCCCCCATCTCCCGTCCGAACCACACCGCGTCCTATGATCCACATAGCAGGTCGCGGGCGTCCGGGCTATGTTACCAGAGGTTACATGTCACCGTTACGTGGCAATTGTGATGGAATTTTTTGCCGGCCCAGCAGAGCACAGGCAACAAAAAAGCCGGATCAATGAAGATCCGGCTGAGTTTGATTGGAGTGCCTGTTAAGGCTAACCTCCAGAGGGGAACACTCGAGGGCGCTAATGGGAGGAGAACGCACCCAGGAGATGATCTATATATGTGCTCATCATGCCCAAGAAACAAGCATCTATTTTGCAACACACGCATGCAAAAAGGCGCAGGCTGTGGTCTAACCCATTCCAGAAGCCAATAGGACCAACAGAATCGTCGAAATGGGCCGCCGAATCGGGCAATTGCAACTACAGAATCGCCGATCTCGCTGGCTTTCGGCTCAAAATGCCAAAACCGGGCAATGATGTGGAAGCAGGCAGCAGGCGTGCATTTCTGAGGCAATCGGGGAGGAAGCAGCCAATGCGGACGTTTTCGGCGATCGCCGGCAGTGCGGCCTTCTTCATCGCGACGCCCTGCGTGGTTGCCGGGCTGGTGCCCTGGCTGTTGACCGATCGCTGGGGCTTGCCGTGGTCTGGTCTGCCGGGCTTTGTCCCTGTCGGCGGGCTTCTGATCGCCGTCGCGATCGCAGCACTGCTGCATGCCTTCGGTCGATTCGCGCTTGAGGGCCTCGGCACGCCCGCTCCGGTCGCGCCAACCGAGAGGCTGGTGATCGGCGGCATCTACCGTCATGTCCGCAACCCGATGTATGTCGCCGTGCTGTCGATCATCCTCGGCCAGGCATTGCTGTTCTCGAGCTGGACGCTGGCCGCTTATGCGGTCATCGGCGCGATCGCCATGGGCTCTTTCGTGCGGTTCTACGAGGAGCCGACTTTGGCTCATCGGTACGGCGCCGAATACGACGCCTACCGCCGCAACGTACCCGGCTGGTTGCCTCGACTGTCGCCCTGGCGGGGGTTAGGTGAAACCGGCAGCGCCGTCTCAGGGCATGTTGAGGCTCAGGTCGGGCCAGGCAATCGACATGTCCTTAGAATGACCAGCTTCTCGCCTTGGCGATGATAAAGTCCCGGAACACGTGCAGCTTGGCCTGGTTCTTCATCGCGTCCGGATAAGCAAAATAGGTGTCGAAAGACGGCACCTCGGTCTCTGGCAGCAGCTGCACGAGGTCGGAGTCCTTGCTGATCACATAGTCGGGCAGCATGGCGATACCGGCACCGCCCTGCACCGCCCGCTTGATCGACAATATGTCGTTGATCTGCAGCGTCGGCACTCTTTGTCCGCCTTCGAAATCACCGACCGTTTCCAGCCAGTTCAGCTCCGACAGATGCGACGGCACCGGCACGCCGAAGGTGACGATGCGATGGGCCTTCAGCTCGGCGACGGAAGACGGCCTGCCATGCTTGGCGACATAGGATGGGGCCGCGTAGAGGTGGAAATGCACGGTGAACAGGCGGCGCTGGATCAGGTCCGGCTGCTGCGGCTGGCGCAGCCGAATGGCGCAATCGGCCTGGCGCATGGTGAGATCGAGCTCCTCGTTGGCGAGGATCAACTGCAGGCTGATTTCAGGATAGAGTTCGATGAATTCCTGCACCCGCTCGGTTAGCCAGCCGGCGCCCAGCCCCACCGTCGTCGTTACCCGCAGCACGCCCGACGGGCGATCCTTGGTCTCGGTCAGCCGGGACTTGATGGTCTCCAGCTTCATCAGCACGTCATGCGCCGTGCGAAACAGCATCTCACCCTGCTCGGTCAACACCAGCCCGCGGGCGTGGCGGTTGAACAGCGGCACGCCGACATCATGCTCGAGCGCGCTGACCTGCCGCGAGATCGCCGATTGTGACAGATGCAATGTCTCGGCCGCATGGGTAAACGACCCCGCCTCCGCCGCAGCGTGAAACACGCGTAGCTTGTCCCAGTCCAACGCCATGATTCCCCTCGTTCTGTTTTGGCGTCTGAATGAAAAATCAGGCTTTTACACGGCGTTTCTAAGCCGCTCTCTGAACTCTCTACTCGGCCGCTTCGCGATGCACTTCGATGCCGGCCAGATACTTCTCCGCCTCGAGTGCGGCCATGCAGCCAAGCCCCGCTGCCGTCACCGCCTGGCGGTAGATATCGT
>NZ_RZPW01001380.1:0-642 GCF_003998455.1 Mesorhizobium sp. M7A.F.Ca.CA.001.08.2.1
TCACAAGGGGCTGTGACCGTCTGGTCAAGTATCTGATTCAAGTTGGTCACCGAGGTTTCGGCAACGTTGCCTTCGAACTCATCCGCCGTCGCGTTGACCATCCGGCCGAGTTGCTTGGGCAGGCGCGAGACATTGGCGCGAAGCGTGGCTATCTGCAGCTGCAGGTTCGAATTGACGCGTTCCGTCTGCGAAGGAACTTCGGCCGCCAGTTGCAGGCTCTGATAGATATCGCTGAAGTTTTGGGTCAGAGCATCGATCGGGCGATGTCCGGCAGGGCCGTTCACCAGGGCCTGGAATGGTCTGAATTGCGCTTCGATGTTTGCTCCTGGACTGAAGTTCCGTGCGTCGGCGGCCCCGGTGCCGGCGCGGCTTTGCGATTTGCCGCTGGCGATTGTTATGCCGATGCGGGCCAGGCCCTTGGCCAGATCCGCGGGGTTGCGCGGCGGGTTCTGGGCCGTGCCTTCGATCTCGGTGCCGGGATCGGGGCCGTCACCTGAGTCCCGCGTCAGAGCTGTTTCATCGGCGATTGCCGCAAAGAGCTGATTCATCGGTGAGCTTGGGGAGGCAGCGGCCGAAAGCGCGATGTAGTGCGGCTTGTCCGTCAGCATCGCCTTGAATTTCAACTGGCCGAGAACGCCGTTC
>NZ_RZPW01001381.1:0-640 GCF_003998455.1 Mesorhizobium sp. M7A.F.Ca.CA.001.08.2.1
GGTATGGCATTGCTTGCGCCGCCGACCTGCCAGGGGTCGGCGAAAATCTGGTCGACCATCCGGAGGTCCCGATCATCGCCACGGCAAACGGCCCTTACGGTTATTTCAGGCAAGGCCAAGGCTGGCGGATGATCAGGAATGGCCTCCATTTCAAGCTCTTCGGCACCGGCACGATCCTCTCGGCCGGAGTCGAGGCCGGCGCCTTCGTCAACCCGGCCGATCCGCACGGTGAACCAACGATCCAGGCCTTCTGCGTTCCGCACGTCTATCTGGATCGCGATATCCTCACCCTCGTCGAGAACACCTATGGGCTTACCGTCACGACGGTTGTGGTGAAGCCTAAGTCGCGTGGTTTTGTGAGGCTGCGGTCGGCGGACCCGAAGGACATGCCGGTCGTTTCGCCCAATCTGCTCAAGCATCCAGACGACATGCGGGAGATGATCTCGGGTCAGCGTTATTTCCTGCAGGCGTTCCAGACCAAGCCGCTCGGCGATCGGGTCAAGGCCATTGCCGTGCCAAGTCAGGATGATCTCAGCGATGAGGCGCTGGCAAAACATTGCAAACGCTTCGTCAAGACCAACTACCATCCGGCCGGCACGTGCCGAATGGGCTCGGACAGCGACCGGATGGCGGTGCTGGA
>NZ_RZPW01001382.1:0-636 GCF_003998455.1 Mesorhizobium sp. M7A.F.Ca.CA.001.08.2.1
GTCGCCGATCCGGTAGCGGAGTTGCAAGGCTTCCATATGGTCCGGCCCGGTCTGGCACTTGAATTTCAGCCTATACCACTGCCCCTTGCTGCGAAACGCAGCACCCGGGCTCTTGATTGCATCGGCGCCCATCTCGGGCGTGGCAAAGGCGTAGGCGACGACGCGATCGGCTTTGAACTTGCGATCGTCATGGGTGATGCGGTCGAGCACTTCGGCGTCGCAACGCTGTTCAAGGCGAGTTTGGGGATCGAGTTTCATCAGTCCGGCGCGCAATGCATTGTCCATTGCGCTGGCTGGAAAACTCAGTGTCACTGACGCCAAGGCGGTCATGCAGAGCTTCTTCATGGGCGGGACAAGCAACATATTTTGTCGGAGAAATCAACCGAGCGGACCGCCTCGGACGCTGCGGGAATCTTCAATCATATGGCTGCTGCGTTCAAAATTGCGTGTCGGGATTCGTCGTGCGATGCCTGCGGCCAACGGACCAAAGAGGCACGGCCGGCATCGGTAAGATCGTAGAGGCCGCGGTCGACGCGCGCGAACCAGCCATAGACATTGTGCTGCAGGATCTTGGGCGCGATCGGCGTCACCGCCTTCAGATCTCGCGGCCGCCTGGGGCCATCCACCATGGCGGCA
>NZ_RZPW01001383.1:0-632 GCF_003998455.1 Mesorhizobium sp. M7A.F.Ca.CA.001.08.2.1
CTGCTCGCCAATGTCACCGGTGTCGATCGCGCCGGCAAGCGCGTGCTGCTCGATGACGGCAGCGCGGTCGCCTACGACACGCTGCTGCTCGCCACCGGTGCCCGCCACGCCTATTTCGGCCATGACGAATGGGAGCCGTTCGCGCCTGGCCTGAAGACGCTGGAGGACGCCACCACCATTCGGCGGCGAATTCTCCTGGGCTTCGAACAGGCCGAGCGGGAGGCTGATCCCGCCAAGCGCCAGGCGCTGCTGACCATTGCGATCGTCGGTGGCGGGCCGACCGGCGTCGAGCTTGCCGGCACCATCGTCGAGCTGGCGCATGACACGCTGCGCGGCGAGTTCCGCAACATCGACACGCGGCAGACGCGCGTGGTGCTGATCGAGGCCGGCGACCGCATTCTGGCCAATTTCGCACCGAAACTTTCCGACTATGCCAGCAAAGCGCTCGAGCGGCTCGGCGTGACGGTCGAGCTCGGCCGGGCCGTCACGCGCTGCGACGCAGAAGGTGTCGTGTTTGGCGATAAGCAACTGGCCGCCCGAACGATCCTGTGGGCAGCCGGCGTTGCCGCTTCGCCAGCCGCTGAATGGCTGGGAGCGAAGGCGGACCGCGCGGGCAGGGTGCTGGTCGAGCC
>NZ_RZPW01001384.1:0-630 GCF_003998455.1 Mesorhizobium sp. M7A.F.Ca.CA.001.08.2.1
GGAGCGGAATTGTCAGACATTTCGTGCCGGCCAGCGGAGAGGGACCATGACCGACAACCAGATTTCGAACGGCCAGATTTCGAGCGGTTCGTTTGTTCGGCGTCGCACAGCGCATTTCGCGGGGCAGTGGATCGCGGGGGCCGATCATGGTTCGCGCTCGGTTCGCCGCCGCCTGATGGCCGTGCTGCGCATGGCGCATCGTGCGCTTGGTATGGGGTGCAAGCGTCTGGGGCTGGGAACGCTGGGGGTCGGCGGCAGCGTGCGTTCGGCCTTGGCCTCCTCCGTCAGCCTGGCGAGCATCGTCGGCGGCCTGGCGGCGATCGCCGCGCTCAGCCTCGCCACGCCGGCCCAGGCACAATACTAGGCCGGCGGCGGGTCCGCGACAGGCGGCAACGCCGTCGCCATCGGTAACGGTGCCACGACGAATGGCAATAACGCCGTAGCGTTGGGCACCTCCAACAGTGCAACGGGCGACGCTTCGATCGCCATCGGCTATTCGATGAGTGTCAATGGCCTCAACGCCATCGGCATAGGTGTCTTTGCAAGCGCGACCGGCATTAACGCGCTCGCTGTGGGCGGAAACGCCCATGCTAACGCCGGCGGGGCAAGCGCCTTTGGCGTCAACAGCAC
>NZ_RZPW01001385.1:0-624 GCF_003998455.1 Mesorhizobium sp. M7A.F.Ca.CA.001.08.2.1
GAGGAGGTTCGCTGAAGAAGTCGTCGCCAGCTGCTCCAGGGCATCATCTGAAGTTGCGAAATCAGCTGCTGAATCTTGGGGCCTGGGCTTTGCCTCGGGGAGGGATAATTCCTCGAACTTCGCCAGAAAGGTTTCAACTTCTGAGTTGGCGGGCTCGCTCGATGATCCCGATGCGATCAATTTCAAAAGGTCACAGCCTTGCAGGAGCGCATCTATATGCTCTCGTCCCACTCTCACATTCCCACGTTGCGCGGCCACCAGGCAATCTTCCATCGCATTTGCGACTTTGACCGCGGGCATCAGGTCGATGATGCGGGCAGCTCCCTTTAGGGAATGCGCGGCACGCATGCATGCTTCCAGGGCATCGGCGGCAACGGGATTGCGTTCCAGTGCCAGAAGCCCAGCCGTTAGCGCTTGTGACTGCGTCTCCAGTTCGGCCTGGAAGAGGCTGAGCATCGAAACCTGGCTAAAGTCCTCATCTGTCATGCCATGCTCCGATCTAGCATCGTGAGCAGTTGTCCTGGGTCAAGACAGCCAACTGCCCGTCCCTGCCAGGGCAGAACGGCAACAGTAGCGGCCGACAGCGCCTTTCCGATCGTGTCTGGCACAGCGAGAGTGTCGCGC
>NZ_RZPW01001386.1:0-622 GCF_003998455.1 Mesorhizobium sp. M7A.F.Ca.CA.001.08.2.1
ATCGTCGGCATCGTCGTCGTCGGCATGACCTTCGTGCTCGTGGTCGGCGGCCTGGCCGACCTGTCGGTGCCGGCCACCATCGCCTGCGGCGCCATCCTGTCGCTCGGGCTGCAGCCGATGATCGGGCCGCTGCCGGCGTTCCTGCTGGCGGTGGGTCTCGCGGGCCTCATAGGCCTGCTCAACGGGGGCCTGGTCGGATATGTCGGCATCAATCCCATCATTGCCACGCTCGGCGTTGGCACGATCGGACTGGGCATTGTCCAGGCGGCTGTCGGCGGGGTCATCGTCTATGGCAGCAATCCCGCCTCAGCCGAATTCGCCAAGGGCCGGCTGTTCGGCATTCCGGTCGTGGTGTTGATCTTCCTGGTCATCGCCCTTGTCGGCCATTTCGTCCTGTCCCGCTCCTTCTGGGGCAGATGGACGCTCGCCACCGGCGGCAATTACAGCGCCGCCGAGGCTAGTGCGGTTCCGGTGCGGGCCGTGAAGGCTGGCGCCTTCGTGATCACCGCACTGGCTTCCGGCATCAGCGGCGGCCTGCTCGGGCTGACGCTGCAGAGCGCGCGGCCGCTCATCGGCGGCGGCTACGAATTCAGCGCCATCACGGCGGTGGTGGGCGGCGGCG
>NZ_RZPW01001387.1:0-622 GCF_003998455.1 Mesorhizobium sp. M7A.F.Ca.CA.001.08.2.1
CCGCGACGGCGAATGACACGATTTCATCGAAGCCAAGCGTCTCGAAGCCGTAGGCCAGCCACGCTTCGGCTGCCTCCGTGACATAGCCTTTGCCCCAGAACTCAGGTGCCAGCCGCCAGCCGATCTCGATGGTGCCGGCTGGCAGGGATGGCACATGATCGGTGTCGAGGAGACCGATGAAGCCGATGCATTCACCGGTGGCGGTGATCTCGGCGGCAGCAAAACCGTATCCGTCGTTCGTGGTCCAGGCCCGGAGCTCGTCCATCTTGGCATCCGCCTGGGCGCGGTCACGGCGGAATGGAAAGAACTCCATCACCCGGTCGTCGGAGTTGATGCGGTGGAACAGGTCGCGGTCGCGATCCTCCCAGTTGCGCAGAATCAGGCGCTCGGTACGCATTGGTTTCATTGCACAAAGTCCTCCTGCCTGTAGCCCTGCATATAGAGCAGCGCGGTCAGGTCGCCATGATCGATGCGGACCTTGGCCTGTGCCGCCACCGTCGGCTTGGCGTGAAGCGCGACACCGGTACCGGCAAGGCGGATCATGTCGAGATCATTGGCGCCGTCACCGACGGCAATGGCGTCGGTGACGGCGCCAATGATCTCGACATGATCCGCCTTGCCG
>NZ_RZPW01001388.1:0-621 GCF_003998455.1 Mesorhizobium sp. M7A.F.Ca.CA.001.08.2.1
TTCCGGCACAGTTCGGCGCACTAAAGGGCCGAGTTACCAGCTTTGTCGCCGCTCTGTTCGATCCCGGACGCAGCCAGGTGAATGTCAGCCTGCGTGGATTGTATTTTTCGTCCGGCACGCAAGAGGGCACGCCTATCGATCAGGTGCTGGGCGCGATCGGCCGCAATTTCGGCGGCAATTCCCGCCCTCACCTTTCTGGAACCGGCAAAAGCTTCTTTTTGCATGATCTGCTGACGGACGTCATTTTTGCCGAATCGGGCTGGGTTTCGTATGACAAATCGGCTGCAAGGCGTGCGGCGATCGTCAGATTTGGTGGCCTGGGTGCCATAACGCTGATCGCCGCCGCCGCACTGGGTACGCTCGCCCTGAGCTTTGCTTCCAACCGGTCGCTGATCGCCTCCACAACGCTGGCCATGGGCCAGTATCGCGAGACGGCGGCCCCGTTGCTCAAGGCCAGCACGGTCACCGATGTCGACCTTGAAAACGTCATCGGCCCGCTTGACCAGTTGCGCGATCTGCCGGCGGGGTATGAAACCGGTGACTTGCCGACACCGTTAGAGGAGACGTTCGGCCTCAGCCAGAGGGAGAGACTTCTTTCGGCATCCAAAACAGCCTATCGGC
>NZ_RZPW01001389.1:0-619 GCF_003998455.1 Mesorhizobium sp. M7A.F.Ca.CA.001.08.2.1
ATATCAGCCACCGCATGGCCGAGATCTTCTCGCTCTGCGACCGCGTCACCGTCTTCCGCGACGGCCGCTACGTGGCGACCGATGCGATAGCCGCCGTTTCACCCGACGATGTCGTGCGCAAGATGGTCGGCCGCGAAATCACCCAGCTCTATCCCGACAAGATGGCGCCGCAAGAGCCTGGGCGCCTGCTCTTGTCGGTCGAGGGGCTTTCCGATGGGCGCCGCTTCGCCGACGTCGATCTGCAGCTTCGCGCTGGCGAAATTCTGGGCATAGGCGGCCTGATCGGCGCCGGCCGCAGCGAGATCGCACAGACGGTCTGCGGCCTCAGGCCAATGACCTCTGGAACCGTCGCGCTCGACGGAAAGCAGCTGCGGCTGCGCAGTTATGGCGATGCGGTCAAGGCGGGGCTGGTCTATCTCTCTGAGGATCGCAAAGGCTCCGGCGTGTTCCTCGATCTGCCGATCGCGGCGAACATATCGGCGCTCGACCTCGGCCGGCTCACCGGGCGCCTCGGCCTGCTCGACCGCAAGGCCGAGGATCGTCAGGCGCGGGAGCTGACCGGCAGGCTCGGCGTGCGCATGGCCGGCATCGAGGCCACTGTGTCGACGCTGAGCGGTGG
>NZ_RZPW01000138.1:0-10342 GCF_003998455.1 Mesorhizobium sp. M7A.F.Ca.CA.001.08.2.1
TCCAGGAACCCTTCATTCACCAGGAACTGCCTGAACCTGCGCATGAAGCCGATGCGGAGCCTTATGCCGCTGCGATGCAGGCCATGGCCGAGGCGCCGGATGTGGTCGCAATGCCCGCTACGGCGGCGACAGAGCAGACGGTTGTCGAGCCCGAACCGGCGCGCTCCACCCTGGGCGAGATCGACATCGAAAGGGCTGCCGAAAAGCTGATCTCAAGCGGTGCGGCGCGCGCCATATTCGTCTCGCCGGAAGGCGACGAGGCGGCTGCATCGGCGATCCTGGTGGCGCGCAAAGTCGCCGACGCCGGGCTGCGCGTGCTGTTGCTGGACCTCACCGCGTCGGGGGCCGCCTCGCGGCCGATGCTGGACAGCGGACTGTTTCCCGGCATCACCAACCTGCTCGCTTCGGAAGCGCAGTTCAGTGACGTCATCCATGCCGATCTCTACTCGGACTGTCACGTCATTCCGGTCGGAACCGCCGATCCGGTCCGCGCCATGCGCGCCGCCGACCGGCTGCCGATCATCATGCAGTCGCTGACAACGGCTTATGATCTGGTCGTGGTCGAATGCGGACCAGCCGACGCGCAGGGCATCGGCCGTCTGACCGGCGATGCGACCGAGGTTTTTCTCTCCATGCTGGAGGCCGACGACGAGGTGACGCAAGCTGCCGTCAAGCTGATCGAGAACGGCTATCCCGACCTGACGCTGGTGACGCCGCTCGGCCACGAACCGCCCGGCAATCCGGTGCCGGGACGGCGCACTGCCGCCGCCTGAGAGAGCCGCGGATCGCCTGGCGGAGCCGTTCGGCGGTTCGCCCGATCTAGCCCAGTTCCAGGGTCGTTACGCCGAACACCCTTTGCAGGTCCAGTTCCGGGGCAGGCCCCTTGTACATGCGCGTGGTGGTGAAGGTCGGCGCAAAGCCGGCCGCATCGAGCGCAGTTATGAAACCGGTGTTATCGGCGGGGACGTCGATATGCAGCTCGCCGCCCTCACAGGCACGGGCCAGTCCCTCCAGGAGTTGCAAAGCGATTTCCATGTCGTCGGCAAACAGCGGGCCGATCTTGAAGCCGGATCGGCACCGGCGCACCACGCCAAAGCCGGTGACGCCGCGCGAACCGATTGCCGCCAACCCATGATGCGGTTCTTGCAGCCATCGCTTCAGAAAGGCGTCTCGGGGCGCCGGAAAGCAATGGGCGTCATAGGCGACGACATCGGACAGGAGTTGCGTTGTAATCATCCGCAACCCATCGGCCCTGGCCGCCGGGCCTGCCTTGCGCCCGGTGAAGCGGATGGTCTCGTAGGCCGGCGCGAAGCCCCTGCGCCGGTAATTGGCCTGCTGCTCGGCGACGCCGTCAAGGCCGACGGTCCGGCCTGCAAGCCTTTTCATGCCGGCGTCCCACACCGTCTTGCCGTAGCCCATGCCGCGCATGTCAGGCCGGGAGATGTAGAGGCCGATGAAGCCGAATTCGCTGCCATAGGCCACGGCCGAAATTGCCGCGACCATGTCGTCGCCGACAAAGGCGCCGATGAAGCCTTCGGGGTCCGCCGCCTGGAGCATCGCCGGGTCTTCAAGACCTGGGTTCCAGCCTTCCGCGGCCGCCCAGTCGACGAGAAGCGCCAGTTCCTGCAGGGACAGTGTGCGGATGATCGGCGTCATTGCGTTAGCTATCTTCTTCCGAGGGCGCCGCCTGGCCGGCGGCTTTGCGGCGCAGCACCTTGGTCAGCTTCCAGATAGTCGGGCTGTTCTTGACGAAGGCTTTCAGCCGCGCGCCTTGCCGAAGCGTCAGCGCCAGCATGCGGCCCTTCACGGTCAAGGGGACCAGCACTTCGAAATGCCGCGTTTCGATATCGCACCACAGCCGCTTGTAAGGCTCATCTCCGACCGAAAAGTCATACAGCTCGAAACCGGTCTCGCAGGCTTCCTGGATGTTGTCGAAGAACAGGAAGTCGCCGGGGCTGGCGTGCCCGAGATCGTCCTCGGCGATCGCTCCGAATTCGCAGATCAGGCGTTTGCCCGAGCGGCTTGAACCGGTAATGGCGCGCAGCTTGCCGGCAACCTCGAGCCCGTGCAGCACGAAGGAAGGCTTGTCCTCGCTAAGTGCTTGCGAAAACAGCGCGCGGAAGAAGCCGCGCACCTGCGCGTCGCCGAAGACGTTGGCGATGCCCATCTTGCGGAAGCGGAGTTCCTTCATCTCGAAGAAGGCGTCGAGCAGCCTGTCGACCTCGTCCGGGGTGCGGGCCTCGATGCGCCGGTGGCTGCCGACGGTCTCGAATTTCCGGATCTGCGACCGGTGCTTCTTGCGTTTGCGTTTGCCGCTGGCGCGAGAAAGCAGCGCATCGAAGCCGCCGGCGAGATCGACGGCCAGCGACAGATTGGGGCTGGAAAAATGGTCAAGCGATGCGAGC
Organism: Mesorhizobium sp. M7A.F.Ca.CA.001.08.2.1; assembly: GCF_003998455.1. Taxonomy (NCBI): domain Bacteria; kingdom Pseudomonadati; phylum Pseudomonadota; class Alphaproteobacteria; order Hyphomicrobiales; family Phyllobacteriaceae; genus Mesorhizobium; species Mesorhizobium sp. M7A.F.Ca.CA.001.08.2.1. The sequence goes on from NZ_RZPW01000138.1 coordinate 2,406, forward strand.
GGATTGGCGACGCCGTCGAGATCGGGCAGCAACCGCTCGAGCGCGACCAGATCGATGTCCGGGCGTGCCTCGGTGATGGCCGCCAGCACCGATCGGAGGGCCGGCATATCCACCTTGGCCAGCCAGTTCGGGTCCGCGGCGACGAAGTTGCCGTTGGCGTGACGCCCACCCATGAAGCGGGCGATCCGGAATGGTCCCTTGCAGGCAACCTCCAGCGCCAGCGAAAAAACCGGTTTGCCCTCGGCACTCAGCGTCGCGACGAGCAGGTCCGGTCGTGTCTCGGCCGCCCAATTCAGGATCCAGGCAGCACTCTGCGCCGGACCAAACAGAGCCGAGCGGCAGAACTCGGCATAGGCCGCCAGTCCGTCCGTGGACGCCACCGAGATCGACAGGCCGGCACGGTCCCGTGGCAAGGCGCGCGACGATGCCTCGGTCGCCGCAAGCCGATTGCCGTCAAATGACGCAGTTGCGTCAACCATACCTCAATCCTTAGGGCGTATTGGTCGCGATTTGGGGGTTCGCATAGGCGCATTCCGTGCTTGGATCAGCCTAGGCGCAAAAGGTGAATGAATGATCGACGGCGGGGAGGCAATCCGGAAACTGGCGCTGAACGTCGCCCGCTATACCGGCCTTGCACCGCTGGCCAAGCCGTTCATCGGTGGCATTGGCGCCATCCTGATGCTGCACCGTGTTACCGCGACGCCGGAAAAGCCGGACAGCGTCAACCGGCATCTGAATATCGCGCCCGGCTTCCTTGACGCCATGATCGCCGACATGAAGGCGCATGGCTATGCCTTCGTCTCCATGGACGAGGCGGTGGAGTGCATCAAGGCGGGAGGCAAAGGCGGTCAGTTTGCCACGATCACCGCCGACGATGCCTATCGCGACAATATGGTCGAGGCGCTGCCGGTGCTGGAGAAGCACGGCGCGCCGATCACCATCTATGTCGCGCCCGGGCTGATCAACGGCACAGCCGACCTGTGGTGGGATGTTGTCGAGGACATCGTCAACGCGCGCGATACCTTGACGCTGACGCGGCCGAATGGTCCGCTGTCGATCGATTGCTCGACCCCCGCGAAGAAGCTGCAGGCCAATGCACGCCTGCACGCCTATCTCACCTCCGAAATCCGCGAGGAGGACCTGCAGGCGGTGTTGCGTGATCTGGCTCGCGCAAATGGCATCGACGCCGACGGTCCGCGCCTGCGGACACTGATGAACTGGGACGAAATCCGCCGCATCGCCGCGCATCCGCTGGTGACGATCGGCGCTCATACGATCAACCACAGCAATCTGAAGCGGCTCTCCGAAGCCGATGCCCGGCACGAGATCGGCGCCGTGCGCGCCATGTTGCTGGCCGAACTGGGCGAAGAGCCCCGCCATTTCGCTTACCCCTATGGCTATGCGAGTGCCGTAGGCTGTCGCGAAGTCGGCTTTGCCCGTGACGCAGGCTACACCTCTGCCGTGACGACGCGCCACGGCGTGCTGCGCGCCGAACATGCCGGGTTCCTGCATGCTTTGCCGCGCATTTCCGTCAACGGCCGCTATCAGAGCCTCGCCCACATTCGCACCATGTTGTCGGGCGTGACGACGCCGCTCGCCAATGCCGGCAAGATGGTCGTCACCATCTGACGCTGGCGGTTTCGCCTAGCGCTTGGCCCTCGGCTCCAGCATCAGCCATTTGATGATGCCCATTGCCGGCAGCACCCAGAGCAGGCCGCTGAGCAGGAAGAACAGGAAATGCACCCACGGACCCGACTCCGACAGCCGGGCGACCGCGAAGATCGATGCGACCAGCGCATAGATGATGACCAGCGCCACCAGCAGAAACATTCCGATCAGCTTTTTCAGGCGCAGGGGCATGGTTGGTCTCCTGATCGAGCATGCCGGAATTTGCACAGGCGGCCTGGCAGGCTCAAGGGGTAACGGCCTCGCATAGGCCTTGAGGCGAGACTGCGCAACCGGTGAGACGCGGCGCGACGGCGTGCCGCGCCGGATGGTCTTGCCAGCACGGGTGCGATGGTCCACCAATCCGCCAAATCAACCTGCCGGGACAAGATCATGGCTGCCATATCAGCTGCCGCGCCATACGTCGCCCGCGACCGCGACCTGCATAACCGGGCGCTGCTGCGCGCCTGGCTCTATGTGGTGCTTCTGGTGCTGTTTGCGCTGGTGCTGGTCGGCGGCGCCACCAGGCTCACCGATTCCGGCCTGTCGATTACGCAGTGGAAGCCGATCCATGGCGTAATCCCACCGCTCAACGATGCCGAGTGGCAGGAGGAATTCCAGCTCTACCAGCAGATCCCGCAATATGCCGAGCTCAACAAGGGCATGAGCATCGAAGCGTTCAAATCGATCTTCTGGTGGGAATGGGCGCATCGCATCCTGGCGCGCAGCGTCGGCCTGGTCTTCGCCTTGCCGCTGCTGTTTTTCTGGGCAACGCGCCGCATCGAGCGCGGCCTGGGTCCGAAACTCGTGGGCATTCTGCTGCTTGGCGGCCTGCAAGGCGCCATCGGCTGGTGGATGGTGGCCTCTGGCCTGGTCGACCGGATCTCCGTCAGCCAGTACCGGCTGGCGACCCACCTGACGCTTGCCGCACTGATCTTCACCGCCACCATGGTGGTCGCGCGCGGCCTGGCGCCGCATTCCGAGCCTGCCGCCGATAGGTCGACGCAGAGGCTGGCCGGCTTCATCGTGCTGCTGGCGCTGATCCAGATCTATTTCGGCGGCCTGGTCGCCGGGCTCGATGCGGGCCTGAGCTACAACACCTGGCCGCTGATGGACGGCAAGATCATTCCCGGCGATCTGCTGATCCTCGAGCCGGCATGGCGCAACTTCTTCGAGAGCCCGAAGACGGTGCAGTTCGTCCATCGGCTTGGCGCTTACACGGTATTCGTCGTGGCCTTGTGGCACATGATCGCCACGCGCCGGCGGCTGCCAGGCTCGACGCATGCGCGCCGCGCGACGCTGCTGTTTCTACTGGTGCTGGTGCAGGCCTCGATCGGCGTCGGCACGCTGCTCATGCATGTGCCGTTGCATATGGCGCTGACCCATCAGGGATTTGCGCTGATCGTGCTGGGCTTTGCAGCAGCCCATTGGCGCGGCACCAAGGGCGCCTATCCCTTGCCGACGGGAATAGCGCTCAGGGGCTGATCCCGAGCCGATCTACTGGGTCGGATCAGAAGCTTGCCCGCACCGCCCGGATCGCCTTGACGATCGACATTTCGCGATTCTCCTCGACCGCATTGTCGTCCTCGTGATGCCAGGACGCCGACAGGCATCCATAGGCAATGGCATGATCGAGGATAGCGGTCGGTGTCTGGCTCAGTGTTCTGGCAAAGATCTCGGCCATATCAGCGATCCGCTTCGGATCGAGGCAGAGATCGTCCCGGTCGAGCGGGTTGTAGAACATGTTCGCCGCGTCGAAGCCGGGATCGCCGAGCACGCCCTTCGGATCGATCGCCAGCCAGCCGCGCGGCCCGTGCAGGATGTTTTCGTGATGCAGATCGCCATGCAGGGGCCTGATGTCGTGCGGATCGGCCAGCAGCCGCTCGGCGATGACGGCTGCCTCGACATAGAGGCTGTCAAGGCCGGCGTCGCGATCGGTATTCGCCTTGTCGAACAGGCTGGCGAAGCGTTCCCGGAGCGGCTGAAGCTCGGACGGGTAGGGAGCTTTCCCCCGTGAAAACAGTTTTGCCATCAGCTCCGCCGCGATTGCGGTCGCGGCAAAGTCGCCCTGTTCGTCGAGAACCTGCTGCAGCAGGGTTTCACCGGCATATTCGAGCAGCATGCTGTGGCCGTCGCGGCCGAGCAGACGCACCGCGCCTTCGCCGCGCCGCCAGGCGAGATAGTACTCTCCGCGCAACTCGTCGGCGACGTCATCGAAAGGCTTCAGCGCCTTGACGATCGCCGGCGATCCGTCTTCGCGCAAAACCTTCCAGATGCGGCTCGAAAAGGTCTCGGCAATGAGTTCGGGCGCGCTGACTTTCCAGCGCGCCGGAAAGGCTGGCGTGTCCATCAGAGGCCGAGCATCAGATCCATGTTCTGGACGGCGGCACCCGAGGCGCCCTTGCCGAGATTGTCGTAGACCGCCAGCAGCAGGGCCTGCGCCCGTTTGTCGTTGGCGAAGACATAGACCTTCATCCGGTTGGTGCCGTTGTAGATCTCCGGATCGATCTCCGGCATGCGCTCCGAATGCGAATAGGGCGCCACCTCGACCACACCGCCCTTGATGGCGGCGAAATGGTCGGCAATCGCCGCATGCAGCTCCGCACCGGTCGGCACATGGTCGAGGCCGCCGAGTTGCAATGGCACCACGGTGATCATGCCTTGCGCGAAATTGCCGACCGCCGGCTGCATGATCGGATCATGCGACAGCCTTGCATAGGCCCTCAATTCCGGCACGTGCTTGTGCTGCAGGGTGAGGCCGTAAGGCAGGAATTCCGAGGCGTCCTCGCCCTTGGCGACGTAGTCCTCGATCATCGGCCGTCCGCCGCCCGAATAGCCCGAAATGCCGTTGACGGTGATCGGAAAATCCGCCGGCAGCAGGCCTGCTGTGACCAGCGGCCGCAGCGTCGCGATCGGTCCCTGCGGCCAGCAGCCTGGGTTGGCGACGCGCTTTGCCGAGGCAATCGCCTTTGCCTGGTCCTTGTCCATCTCGGCGAAACCATACGCCCAGCCCTCCGCCACGCGATGCGCGGTCGACGCATCGATGACCCTGGTGGTGTCGTTGGCGATCAGCGAGACGCTTTCCTTCGCCGCGTCGTCGGGCAGGCACAGGATAGCGACATCGGCGGCATTGAGGAACTCGGCACGTGCCGCCGTTTCCTTGCGACGCTCGGTGGGGATGGAAATGATCTCCAGATCACCGCGCTCGGCAAGCAGCGCCCTGATCTGCAGGCCGGTGGTGCCGTGTTCGCCGTCGATGAAGATTTTCGGTTTCATGGGTTGTTCAAATTCCCTGAGTTTTCAAGACTATATGCCCTGGCCTTGAATCACTGCGGCACCATTGTGATTGCCGTTGTTCAGCTCTTCAAGCCGGGCTTTCCGTTCAGCAAGCAGACCGAGATATTGCATGGCCACCATCGAGCCGGCGATTGCCGTTATATCGGCGTGATCATAGGCCGGCGCAACCTCTACGACATCGGCGCCGACAATATCGATCTGGTTGAGCTGGCGCAGCGTCGACAGGATCTTGGCCGAGGACGGCCCGCCGGCAACCGGCGTGCCTGTGCCGGGCGCATAGGCCGGATCGAGGCAGTCGATGTCGAAGGTGAGATAGGTCTTTTTGCCGCCGGTGCGGTCGACAATGGCGTAGGCAATGTCGGACGCCCGCATCTCCTCGATTTCATGGCCATGGAGGATCTTGATGCCGAACGTGTCGGGCGCATGGGTGCGGATGCCGATCTGGATCGACCGGTCGGGATCGATGATGCCTTCCTTGACGGCGCGACCGACGAAGGAGCCGTGGTCGATGCGCTTGCCGTCGTCCGGCCAGGTGTCCTGGTGGGCGTCGAACTGCACCAAAGCGAGCGGACCATGGATGGCGGCATGCGCCTTGAGCAGTGGCCAGGTGACGAAATGATCGCCGCCGAGCGTCAACAGGAAGGCGCCTGATTTGAGGATCTTCGCCGCTTCGCGCTCGATCGTGCCGGGCGTCTTCTGATGGTTGCCCGAATCGAGCAGGCAATCGCCATAATCGACGACCGCCAGATGCTCGAACAGATCGCGTGAAAAGGGATATTGCGGGTCGTTGTCGAGGATCGCCGAGGCACGGCGGATCGCCTGCGGCCCGAAGCGGGCGCCAGGCCGGTTGGTGACGGCGGCATCGAAGGGAATACCCCACACCACCGCATCCGCGCCCTTCACGTCCTTGGTGTATTTGCGCCGCATGAACGACAGCGCGCCGGAATAGGTCGGCTCAAACGCGGCGCCCGTTTTGGAACGGGCGGTGAAGGCGTTGTCGATGGTGTGGTTCGCCATTACGGATCCTCGTTTTTCATCGGGTTGCAACAACTACAGAACCGGCACGGAAGATGCCAGTCATAGCTTGGCGAGACGGAATGGCGCTGCCCGAGTGCCACGGCAAGACAGGATTGTATCATCATGACGCAGACCGCGTTTCTCAACCCCACCCGTGCCGCGGCGTCGACCCACACCGGCACGGTCGCCGGCGAACGCTTCCTGGTCCTCGATTCGTGGCGCGGCATCTGCGCGCTTCTGGTGGCGCTGTTTCACTTTCCTACCGGTTCGACGATTTCGCAAAGCGCCTTCATCGGTTCGTCCTACCTGTTCGTCGATTTCTTCTTCGTCCTTTCCGGCTTCGTCATCGCCAGCAGCTACGGCGATCGGCTCAACCAACCGGGACAGGTCGCGCGTTTCGCCCTGGTCCGTTTCGGCCGCATCTACCCGCTGCATCTGCTCATGCTTGCCGCCTTCGCCGGTTTCGAGCTGCTGCGGCTGATGCTGCCGCAATTGCACGGCACGGGGGCTGCCCCCTTCACCGGCGGCTTCGACCTCAACAGCCTGCTTGCCAATCTCCTTCTGCTGCAGGGTGTCGGCTTCGAGGATCAATTGACCTGGAATGCGCCGAGCTGGAGCATTTCGGCCGAGTTCTTCGCCTATCTCCTGTTTGCCGGCGTGGTCTTCGTCGCCGGCGCGCGCGCCTGGATATGGTTCGTCGCGGCCGCCGTCACCGCGCCGCTGTTCCTGCTCGGCTTCTCGACCCATCATATGGATGTGTCCTTCGATTTCGGCTTCATCCGTTGCCTGTACGGCTTCTCGCTCGGCGCCTTGCTGGCCTGGTTTCAGCATGATTCCATTGCAGGGGCGCGACAGGCTCTCGCCAGGGGCGGCCCGCGCATGGACTGGACCCTTGCCGAAATCGTCATGGTGGCCGTCATCGTGCTTTTCGTTTCGCTGGCGGGCGACAATGACTTCGGCATCGCGGCACCCCTGGTGTTCGCGCTGGCGCTGTTTCTGTTCGCCCATGAGGGTGGCTGGATCAGCGCCTTGCTCAGAGCCCCGTTCATGCTGACGCTCGGCGCGCTGTCCTATTCGATCTACATGGTCCACATCTTCGTCCAGGCGCGCCTGATCAACGTCGCGGGGCTCGTCGAGCGCAAGCTCGGCCTTGGCCTGATCGGCGACTTCATGCTGCGCGGCCAGCCTGCCACCGGCTTCGGTGCCGGCTGGACGGGGGCGGTGGCGATCGTCGTCATGCTCGCCGCTACCATTGCCGCCTCCTGGATCACCTGGCGTTTTGTCGAGATGCCGGCCATGGCGTGGTTCCGCAGGCTCTCGAAACGCATCTGACGCACCTGCTGCGAGTATTCCGCTAGCCGGCTTCGTTCACCCAGATGTCACGGGCGTCGCCTATCCGGGTGTCGATCCGGCAAGGAGCGATTCTCGATGCGGACCATCTGGCTGAGTTTTCTGCTTTACACGGCCGTGGCAGCCGCCTCTGGCCAGGCCTTGGCCGGCGAGACCCGCGCCAGACAGATCCTCGACCGCTTCGAGCATGCCAACCAATGGCGCGATCACGTCATGGTGGCTGCGCATCGCGCCGGCAGCATGCAGGCCGGCAAGACGCTCTACGCGGAAAATTCGATTGCCGCCGTGGAGGGCTCGATCGCCATGGGCGCCGAAATCGTCGAGGTCGACATCAGGCGCTCGAAGGACGGCGAGTTGGTGGTCATGCATGACAGCTGGCTCGACCGCACCACGACCTGCAAGGGCGAGGTGGTCAAATACACGCTGGCCGAACTGAAGACATGCCGGCTGGTGGTCGAGGGCACCGGTGCGGCGACAGGTGAAACAGTCTCGACGCTGCGCGAGATGCTGATGGCGACCAGAGACCGGATCCTCATCAACCTCGACAACAAGCTCGACGTCGGCGCCCTCCCGGGCATGATTGCGGTCGCTCGCGATCTCGGCATGGC
>NZ_RZPW01001390.1:0-613 GCF_003998455.1 Mesorhizobium sp. M7A.F.Ca.CA.001.08.2.1
GGAGACAGCTAGGGCAATCGCCAAGGTTGAAAAGGTCGCTTTAACGGCGGCTTCCGCCCGCGATCGTATGATCTCAAGCGGGGTCGTTTTTTAGCACTCACGCATCTATCTCGGAACATTTTTTTTGGGTGCTGGTTCTACCCAGTGAAGGGACGAACCTTACCCAGGGAGATTTCCCATGAAACGTGTTCTCATTACCAGCATGCTGGCCATCGGGCTCGGCTGTGGAACGGCGGTGGCTCAGACACAACAGACCGAAAGCCAATCTGGCGCAGACGCCAACTGCGCTTCCGGGCAGGCTGACTGCCAGAACGGCTCCAAGATGGGCGAGCAGGCCCAGGGCAAAGCCAAGCTGAAGACCGACGAGCAGGCTCAGGGCAAGGCCGGCACCACCACCGACCAGCAGGCCCAGGGCAAGGCCAAGCTGAAGACCGATGAGCAGGCTCAGGGCAAGGCCAGCACCACCGACCAGCAGGCCCAGGGCAAAGCCAAGCTGAAGACTGACGAGCAGGCTCAGGGCAAGGCCGGCACCACCACCGACCAGCAGGCCCAGGGCAAGACCAAGATGCAGACCGACGAGCAGGCTCAGGGCAAGGCCGGCACCACCACCGAC
>NZ_RZPW01001391.1:0-610 GCF_003998455.1 Mesorhizobium sp. M7A.F.Ca.CA.001.08.2.1
GTCGCGGTGCCGGCGGGGATTTCGCCGGCGAACGGCAGATGCTGCACCAGACGGTCGGTGAGCCAGAGCAGGGCGCCGCCGATCAGCGGCGACCAGACCAGGCGGCGGCCAAGCGTGCGCGCTCCGGCCAGCCGCGCCAGCGCCGGGGCAGCGAGCGCCACGAACCCGATGACGCCGACCTCGGCGACGACCAACGCGCCAAGCGAGACGGCGACAGCCATGCCGGCAAGGCGGATGACGGCCGGGCGGGTGCCGAGCGATGCCGCGCCGTCGTCGCTGAGATCGAGCAGGCGTAGCGGTCGCCAGAGCAGGAACGCGGCGCAGATGCCGGCCAGCAGCCACGGCGCCAGAGCAACGACGGCCGCATCGCCATTCTGCACCAGCGAGCCGCTCTGCCAGATGAACAGCTCCTCGGTGTATTCGCGGTTGAGCGCCATCAGCAGCGCGCCGGCCGAACCGAAAGTGAGGCTGACGACGAGGCCGGCGATGATGATCGACACTGGCGAAAAGCTGCGCCCGCGCGCCAGTGCGAAAACGGCTGATGTGGCGAGAGCGCCGCCAGCCAGCGCCACCCCTTCACGGCCGCCTTCCAGCAGCCATGGTGCGTAGA
>NZ_RZPW01001392.1:0-607 GCF_003998455.1 Mesorhizobium sp. M7A.F.Ca.CA.001.08.2.1
ATCGACAGGAGCACGCCGCTGGAGCCGCCCATCGACGCGCTCAGAATGTCGCCTATCGCGCCAAGGGTGGCTGCAGGCTCGGCAAGCGGCAGCGTGTCGAGCCGCTCGAGAACACTGCGCGCGCCGGTCGCCACCGTCGAACCGGTGTCGCCGTCGCCTGTTTTGGCGTCCAGTCCGTTCAAAGTCGCTTCGAGCGCGATCAGCCTTTCGCAGGTGGTAACGAGAAGAGACCGGGTCCGCGCATTCTGGCTGGGCTTGCGTGCCACGCTCTGTCCGGCTGCTTTCGCCATAGGCACGACGGCAGGCGGCACAACGGGCTTTGCCGGTATCCAAGCATGCGCGCCGACCGGCGCCTGCAAGGCGGTTTCGCGCGCCGCATCCAGCCGGATCAGCGACAGCGAGAAGCCGTTCATGTTGAGCGCCGTCATCAGCGGACCGGGGCCGACCGTCAGCTTGATGGTTTTGGCCAACGGCGAGGCAAGCACCGCATTGGCGATAACGGACATTTCGAGCGGCGGCACCGAACCGAGATTGTTGATCAGCAAGGCGTAGGTGGCCTTGGGATCAAGCCGTGCCGCGAGGCGCTCCGCCATGATCGCAACCAGCC
>NZ_RZPW01001393.1:0-604 GCF_003998455.1 Mesorhizobium sp. M7A.F.Ca.CA.001.08.2.1
GCCCGTCGGCCTCGCCATGGTGCGTGCCATCAGGGCCTATTTCGAGGAAACCGGCTATCTCATCGGCTTCAAGCCGGCCGGCGGCATTTCCACGGCCAAGGCCTCGCTCGACTGGCTGGTGCTGATGAAGGAAGAGCTCGGCCGGCCATGGCTGGAGCCGGACCTGTTCCGTTTCGGCGCGTCGAGCCTCTTGACCGACATCGAGCGCCAGCTCGAGCACCATCTGACCGGACATTATTCGGCCAATCATCGCCACGCGATGGCGTAAGCCTTTACCCCACCCCGATCGGCTTTTGCCGATCGACCCTCCCAGGCGGGAGGGTGAAGGAGGCACCTGATGAACATTCTCGATCGCTATCACGCCATGGAATACGGCCCGGCACCGGAGGCCCGCAACGAGGCCGACGCCTGGCTTGCCGCGCGCGATTTCGGCAAGGCGCTGTTCATCGGCGGCGACTGGAAAGCCGCTGCCGGCGGCAAGACCTTCGAGACCAGCGAGCCGTCTTCCGGCAAGCTGCTGGCCGAGGTCTCGGACGCCAATGCCGCCGATATCGACGCGGCGGTTGCGGCCGCCGCCAAGGCGCTGCCGAAGTGGTCGGCAGCC
>NZ_RZPW01001394.1:0-599 GCF_003998455.1 Mesorhizobium sp. M7A.F.Ca.CA.001.08.2.1
GCGCTCGATGCTGTCCTTCTCCGAAGCCCCTGACGATCCCGGGCGGATCATCCATCCGGCTGCCCGCGCCGACGAGATCGGCGTTGCCGAGCGCGAGCTGTCGCAGATGCAGGAACGGCTGCAAAAAATGCTCTCCGAGCAGAAGCATCTTGCCGATCTCGGCCTGGCGGTTTCCAAGATCAACCATGACATGCGCAACATCCTGGCTTCGGCGCAGCTGATGTCGGACCGCTTGCGTCAGGTCAAGGATCCGACGGTGCAGGCCTTCGCGCCGAAACTGCTGCGCGCGCTCGACCGCGCCGTGTCTTATTCCGAAGGCGTGCTTCACTACGGCCGCACGCAGGAGCCGCCGCCGGCGCGCCGACGCCTGAGGCTGCGGCAACTGGTCGAGGACGTGCACGGCCTGCTGGACATCGAGCAAGGCATCGAGTTCGTCAATTCGGTCGAGCCGGCCTTCGAGGTCGATGCCGATTCCGACCAGTTGTTCAGGGTGCTGACCAATCTGTGCCGGAATTCCGTGCAGGCGATGGCGGCCGACAGTGAAAGCGCCCTGGTGCGCCGCCTGGCGGTGTCGGCCGTGCGCCTGGGCAGCGTCAGCC
>NZ_RZPW01001395.1:0-597 GCF_003998455.1 Mesorhizobium sp. M7A.F.Ca.CA.001.08.2.1
CGCCAACGGGATCGGCACCGGCTCGGGCCGCTCGGTCTCGGGTTTCGACCTCGGCCGGCTGGTGCGCGAGGCGGCCATTGCCGGTCTGATCGTCAAGGGTGGCGGGCATGGCATGGCGGCGGGCATCACCGTCGAGCGGGCGAGGCTTGGTGAGCTCAGGGCGTTTTTCGAAGAGCGGGCGGCAGCCGACGTGTTTCGCCTGCAGGGCGAGGAAAGCCTGGCCATAGACGGTGCGCTTGCCGCTGAAGGCGCGACACTCAGCCTGCTCGACGCGCTGGAACAAGCCGGACCGTTCGGTGCCGGGCACGTGGCCCCTGTTTTCGCGTTGCCGCGCCACCGGTTGGCCGATGCGCGGCCGGTCGGCACCAATCACATCCGCGTCGAGCTGCAATCGGAAAGCGGCGGCCGGATCCAGGCGATCGCCTTTCGCGCCGTCGATACCGCGCTTGGCGAATTCCTGTTCAAGAACCGGGGCAAGACAATCCACGTCGCCGGTTCGCTCTCAGGGAATTACTGGAACGGCAACCGCACCGTTCAGTTTCGTATCACCGATGCGGCTCGTGCGTAGGTTTTGATCAGGCGAGAACTGTCTGCAGC
>NZ_RZPW01001396.1:0-596 GCF_003998455.1 Mesorhizobium sp. M7A.F.Ca.CA.001.08.2.1
CAGATGTCAGAATCCAAGCTCGTGGCGCTCGGTGCGTGCAGCGGCGGAGCGAAGGCGATCTTGCCGGATGCCGGCTTCCCCGCAACATCGTTCCAGAAGCCGAACATTTTTGAGTCGATCGTCATCGCGGTGCGGCCGGACGAGATGCCGTCCACGACCTGGTTCCAGTTATCATTGGCGAAGGAAGGAGCCGCGCACTTCTTGATCATGTCCGAATGTAGTCGTATCCAGCATCGGTAAGCTTCGGATCACTCATGTATTTGTCCAGCAGGCGCCACTCGGAGCGAGGTCCTACGCGGGCTGAATGCCAGTGCCGAACACATCCCATGCTGGCGACTTCGTCGTCAGTTGGATCGTCATCTTGTTCCAGTAAGAATCGTCTGGGTAGAGTTCCGGCGTGACCTTGATGCCGGGTCAGCTTCTCGAACTCCGGAAAGTTGCGCAGCGAGAGCATCCGCATAGGGGTGGATGTCGTAGGCCCAAGTTATGCTGGTCCCTTCGAATTGACGCCAGTTCACGGTGTCGGCAGCGGCCGAATTAGTGAGCGATGCCGAAACGGCAAGAAACGCCAAGTCAAAAGCAAGCTGTTTGCGTAG
>NZ_RZPW01001397.1:0-596 GCF_003998455.1 Mesorhizobium sp. M7A.F.Ca.CA.001.08.2.1
TGAAATAGGCGGTCAGAAAGGCGAAGGATTCCTCGTCGCTCATGCCGGCGTTGGAGGCGGCGCCTGCGAGGTCGAACATCGCCGTGTTGAAGCCGGCATATTCGAAGTCGATCAGCCACAGCCTGTTGCCGTCGTCGAGAATGTTGGCCGGCAACAGATCATTGTGGCCAAAGACGATCGGCAGCAGTTTCTGCGCGCGCTCCAGTTCGTCGGCCAGCGTCAGCAGGCGCGGCAGGTCGCTGCGCTTGCGGCTGCCGCCTTCTTCAAGCGTGCGCGCATAGTCGCGAATGACATGGAACACCCAGAACATGAAGCCGGCGCCGGAGACGTGACTGGGCATCTCCCGGTGAAAGGCGCGCATCAGGGCTGCGATGCGGCCAAGATTGGCGCGTACGTCCTCGGCGAGATAGGTCTTGGCGCCGAGAAACTCTGTGACCATGATGCCCGGTTCGGCATGGCGGACGGCCGGCGCGAAACCGGCGGCATGCGCCGCCCGCGCCGTCATCACCTCGCGCTCGCGAAAGACATGGTGGAACGGATAGTCCTTGTCGAAGCCCAGCAAACCAGGGATGATTCCGTGACCGCCGAAGATCGCA
>NZ_RZPW01001398.1:0-596 GCF_003998455.1 Mesorhizobium sp. M7A.F.Ca.CA.001.08.2.1
GCGTCATCCAGGAACAGGTCGAAATGGGCGTTGCTGTGCGCATGGCGGTCATGGAAGCGCTGCTCGATCCCCGTCGCAATCAAGAGGGCCGCGGCGCATGAGCATAACGGTCTTTGAGCGCGCCCGCATCGTCGACCCCTCGCGCGGCATCGACGAAATCGGCGCCGTCATCGTCGATGGCCGCAAGATCGTTGCCGCCGGCAAGGCAGCGCTCAACCAGGGCGCGCCCGAGGGCGCCACCATAATCGACTGCGCCGGCAAGGCGATCATTCCAGGCCTGGTCGATGGCCGCGTTTTCATCGGCGAACCGGGCGGCGAGCATCGCGAAACCATTGCGTCGGCGAGTGTCGCGGCGGCGGCTGGCGGCGTCACCTCCATCGTCATGATGCCCGATACCGACCCAGTGATCGACAATGTGGCGCTTGTCGAGTTCGTGCTGCGCACCGCGAAAGACACGGCTATCGTCAACGTCTTTCCGGCTGCGGCGATCACCAAGGGCCTCGATGGGCGCGAGATGACCGAGTTCGGCCTGCTGCGCGAAGCCGGCGCGGTCGCCTTCACCGATGGCCGCCACACCATATCGAGTGCGCTGGTGA
>NZ_RZPW01001399.1:0-596 GCF_003998455.1 Mesorhizobium sp. M7A.F.Ca.CA.001.08.2.1
CAGCGTGTTCTTCTCGATCAACGCGGTCGCCTTCATCGGCATGTCGCAGATGAAGGCGACCGCGTTGATCGAGAAGAACACGCTGTAGACCGAAGGCGACAGGCCGTAATGGTCGATCAGGATGAACGACGAGCTCGACAGATAGACGAAGAAGCTGGCAATGCCGAAGCCGGCAATCGCCGTCAGGCCGAGGAAGTTACGGTCACCCATCAGGAAGCGGTAGGCCGACAGCGCGGTGCCGAAGGAGGACCCGGCGCGATCTTCCACCGGCCGCGTCTCCTTGAGCGAGGTCGCCAGAAGGATGGTGGCCAGCAGAGCCGCGCCCGTCACCGTCCAGAACACGGCACGCCAGCCGAAATTCTCGATGATCACGCTGCCGGTCAGCGGCGCCAGGATCGGCGACACCGAAAATACCAGCATCAGCAAGGACATCAGCTTGGCAGCCTCATTGCCGGTATGCAGGTCGCGCACGATGGCGCGCGGAACGGCCATGCCGGCGCTGGCGCCAAGCCCCTGCAGGAAGCGGAAAGCGATCAGCCATTCGATGGTCGGCGCCATTGCCGAACCGATGCCGCCGACCATGAACAGCGCAAGGC
>NZ_RZPW01000139.1:0-10294 GCF_003998455.1 Mesorhizobium sp. M7A.F.Ca.CA.001.08.2.1
CGGTCGGGTCGAGGCTGCGCAGGTCGATGATCTCGGCATCGACGCCGGTCTCCTCGACCACCTCTCTGGCGACAGCAACCATGCTGGCGCTGGCGAGCAGTGTGCAGGCGCTGCCCGGCCTGACGATCTTCGCCTTGCCGAGCCGCACGCAATAGTCACGGTCGTCGGTTGGAACAGGACCCTCGCTCGGGAACAGTTCGACGTGCTCGATGACGACCACCGGATCGTCGCATTTCAGTGCTGAATTCATCAAGCCGATATAGTCGAAGGGCGTCGTCGGGGCGACGATGCGCCAGCCGGGAAACAGGGCGAAAAGCCCGGACGGATCGCCCGAATGCTGCGAGCCGTAGCCGGTGTGCGGCGAGACGCGCACCCTGACCACGATCGGCACCGGAAAGCCGCCGCCGAACATGTGGCGCACCTTGCTGACTGCGTTGAACAGCTGGTCGGCGGCCACCAGGCAGAAGTCGCCGAACATGATCTCGACGACCGGTCGCAGGCCGCAAAGCGCTGCACCCAGCGCCACGCCGACAAAACCGTTCTCGGCGATGGGCATTGCCAGTACACGCTCCGGCCAGCGTTCCAGCGCACCCTTTGTGGCGCCCGAAACGCCGCCGCGCAGCCGGTGCACATCCTCGCCCATGATGATGATGCGCGGGTCCTGCTCCATGGCGCGCGCGATGACCTCGGACGCGGCAACCATGAACTTGACCGGCCTGGTGTCGGCAGGCGGCACGTCCTCGATCTCGAGGAAGCGCTCGCCCTTCAGTTCGGAAAGATCACCGCGTATCTGGTTGTCGACGCCGCCTGGGTCTGGCCACAGATGGTCGGGAATGCGCAGCGCGTTGCCGCTCATTTCGGTGAGCGAATCGGCAGCACTGTTGACCACCTCCATGACGCGCTGGTCGAGTGTGCCGAGGTCGGAAGTGTTCAAAATGCCCATCGTCTTCAGACGAGCGGCCATCGTGACCAGTGGATCGCGCGCTTTCCAGACGTCTTCCTCGGCGCGCGTGCGGTAGCCGAATTCGCTGCCCGGGCGGGCGCCGCTCTGGTGCAGGAAGCGGTAGCAGAGCGCCTCGACCAGCACCGGGCCACCGTCTTCCTCGATCGTCCGGCGCGCCTCGCGCATGGCATGGTGGACCGCCACCACATCCATGCCGTCGCATTCGATGCCACGAAAGCCGAGCATAGGTCCGCGCGAGGCCAGCCGCGTCTCGCGCGTCTGCTCGTTGATGTGCGTGGAGACGGCATAGAGATTGTTTTCGGCGAAAAAGATCACCGGCAGCCGGTAGAGCGCGGCGATGTTCATCGCCTCATAGGCCGGCCCCGCCATCATCGTGCCGTCGCCGAAGAAGGCGACCGAGATGTTGCCGGTGTCGAGCAGCTTGTCGGCCAGCGCATAGCCGGCCGCATGCGGCAGGTTGCCACCGATAATGGCGCTGGTGCCCGGTATGCCGGAAGCATCGTCGCGCATATGCATCGAGCCGCCACGGCCGCCGCAATAACCTGACTTGAGGCCCATGATCTCGGCCATCAGGCCGCGTACCGAGCCCTGCATGTCCGGGTTGAAAGCGTCATGCAACGGGTCGAATCCGCCGGGCGTCTGCGCGTTGACAAGCTTGGCCAAGACCTGGTGATGGGCGCGGTGGGTGCCGTTGATGCGGTCGCCCGTACCGAGCACGGACATGGCGCCGACCGCCGTCGCCTCCTGGCCGATGCTGGCGTGTGCCGGACCATGCACCAGCCCGGCATTGGCGAGGTCGAGCACTTTTTCCTCGAAACGGCGGATGAGCAGCATCTGGTGATACCAGCGCACCAGGCTCGAAACCTCGGCATCGTCCCAGTCCGAATCATCGACGTCTAGCCGCAACCAGGGCGCCGATGGCTGGATCGATGTCTGCTGGACCATGTCAGCTAGTTCCGTTCTGGTAGATGATATATCAAATATTTTCTCAGTCGATTGGGCCGGTCACTTTTCCCTGGGTATGGCGCTCTGGCTGGCCGGCGCCACATAATGGAATTAAATTTCATTTTCTGACAGAGCCGAGACTAAGCTGGGACGCCGCCATTCCGCAAGAGGAATTTTGAGGCGCGCTTTGGCCATTCCAATCTTGAAAGAGGATGGCGGATTGCGGCGAGAGCAACATCCAGCATGTCGGCAGCCGTCGCCGTATGACGGCGGCAGATTTCAGGTGCAGCCTCGCGTCGGTATGATATAATCACACCGACGTTATAGGAGAAATCATGGCCGCTACCGAAAAACGCACCTTCAGCCTCCCAGCAGAGCAGGCTGCTTTCATTGATCATCTCGTGAAATCGGGAACCTACGCGACCAGCAGCGAAGTGATCCGCGCCGGGCTTCGCGCCCTGCAAGAGCGCGACGCGGCCGTAGAACGTTGGCTCCGCGAGGAAGTCGTGCCGACCTACGACAGATGGAAGGCAGATCCTAAGGGCATTTCCACGGAGGAGATGGCCGAGCGGTCGCGCAAACGTCACGAGGCGCGCTTGCAGAGGGATGCGTGAAGCAACGGGCTGTCATCTATACACCCAAGGCCGGCGACGATCTCGACTGGATTTACGAGACCGTCGCGGAGGCTAGCAGCGCAGTCACAGCTGACGGCTACGACCAACGGATCAGGGCATTCTGCGAACGCCTCGACTACGGCTCCGAGCGCGGCTCTCGTCGGGACGATCTGCTGCCAGGGCTTCGCGTCACCGGATTTGAGCGCCGCGTCACCATTGCGTTCATCGTGGAACCAGAACAGGTGGTGATATTGCGTGTGTTTTACGGCGGGACCAATTGGGAGGAGGAGTTGTAATTTGCAACGGGAAGAGCCCGTTGAACCGGATTGCTGCCTGAAACTCGCCTACCGCTCCGCTCGGTGCTGAAAAAACTGCAAAAACAATTCCCGCTCCGTGGTGATGTCGAGCTTCTCGTAGATGCGCCGGCGATGGTTCTTGACCGTGCCCACGGTGATGCCGAGGCGCTCGGCGATGTTGGCTGTCGGGTGGCCGGCGAGGATTAGCTGAACCAATTCCCGCTCGCGCAGCGACAGCTCCGGCCACAGACTGGCCGGGATCGTCGGCTCCTGCCGGGGCGAGGCGCCGGGGCCTGTCGGCGCCGACGTGCGGGAGAACTTGGTTCCGTGCGCCTTGATGTCGAGCGCATGCAGCGCCTCGAATACAGGCAACCGCTCGTCCAGCAGGGTGATCTCGCTGTCCTTGAATGAGGTGGTCGAACGGTCGAGGAAGATGCCGAGGCACCAGTCGCCGCCATCCGCCAGCATGATGCCGACCTCGTCGCAGATCTCCGACTGCGCCAGGAAGCCGGCAATGTACTGGCCGCGCTTGGCCTCGTCGTCGGCGAGCCGTTTCAGCGGCATGATGCCCAACCTGCGCTCGCGCCGCCACGAGGCATAGAACGGGTCGAACACGTAGTAATTGTGGAGATAGCGCCGGACCATCTCATCCGAGAAGCGCCGGTGCTTGATGAATTCGGGTGTCTGCGTCGCCGAATAGCGCGTCACCGTGACGAGGTCGTGGTCGATGTCGGCGCCGATCAGGTCGATCAGGCAGTCGACATGCCTGTCCGTGCCGATGGCGGCGATCGCTTTGGCGAGCGGCGCCCAGATATTGCCCATGCGCATGCCCTTTTCTCGGCGATGTCAGCCCAACCGTCATTGTGTCTTTAGGCATATGGCGCGAGGCCATCGAATGAATCTAGCCTAGCGTCAACCTAGACCAGATCCCGAGGCGACCGTGACCCAACCCAATCTCACCGCCCCCATTGTCGGCAACCCAATCGTCATCGGCATCGACGCCGGCGGCACCATGACCGACACGATCCTTGTCGATCAGGACGGCCACTTCAAGATCGGCAAGTCGGCGACCACGCCGAAGAACGAAGCCGAGGGTTTCCTGGCCTCGGCCGAGGACGCGGCGGATGCCTGGGGCATCTCGCTGGAATCATTGTTTTCAGGCGTCAACGTCGTGCTCTATTCCGGCACCGGCATGCTGAACACGCTGTTGTCGCGCACCGGCCGCCGGCTCGGCCTGATTACCACCAAGGGCCTCGAGGACATGATCCTGATGGGCCGCGGTCTGCAGGCCTGGGCCGACTATTCCTATGCCGACCGGCTGCATGCGGTCACCCACCATCATCCCGATCCGCTGGTGCCGCGCCGCCGCACCCATGGGGTCACCGAGCGCATCGACCAGTTCGGCGACGTCGTGCTGCCGCTCTATGAGCACGAGGTTTCTGCAGCCGCCAAAAAACTGATCGCCGACAAGGTCGAAGCGATCTGCATCATGACCATCTTCTCGCACGTCAATCCGGTGCACGAGAAGCGCATCGCGGAAATCTGCCGCGAAGAGGTCGACAAGGCCGGCGCCGACATCATCGTCTACACCAGCCACGAGGTCCGCCCGGTCATCCGCGAGCAGTCGCGGCTGAACTCGGTCCTGATCGAGGCCTACGCGACCTCGCGCGGCCGCAAGCAGCTTAGGGGTATCGAGGACGTCTCGAAGAAATACGGCTTCAAATATGGCGTGCAGACGCTGCTCTCCTTCGGCGGCCTGACCTCGATCAACCATCCGCGCCTGCATGAAACCATGATCTCCGGCCCGATCGGCGGCATCCTCGGTGCTGCCTATGTAGGCAAGCTGATCGGCAATGATTCGCTGATCTGCTCGGACATGGGCGGCACCTCCTTCGACATGGGCGTTATCACGCGCGGCCAGACGCGGATCGAGAACGAGCCGCTGATGGATCGCTTCAAGCTCAACGTGCCGACGCTGCACCTCGATACGATCGGTGCCGGCGCCGGCATGATCCTCAAGGTCGATCCGCTGACCAAGAAAGTCTCGCTTGGACCGGAAAGCGCCGGCTCCGATCCAGGTCCGATTTGCTTCGCCAGGGGCGGCACCGAACCGACCATTGCCGATTGCGATGCAATTCTCGGCCGGCTCAACCCGCACTATTTCCTCGGCGGCAAGGTCGTGCTGCAGGTCGAAAAGGCCCGCCGCGCCTTCCAGGAGAAATGCTCCGACATCCTGGGCGTCGGTCTGGAGGAAGCCGCCGAAGGCATGATCGACATGCTGGAGGCCGACGCCAACAACGCGCTGCGCCGCGTCATTTCGGGCCAGGGCATCCATCCCTCCGAGTTCACGCTGCTGTCCTATGGCGGCTCTGGCCCGCTGCACCTGGCCGGCTGTTCCAGGGGCATCGGCTTCAAGGACATCATCACCTTCCAGTTTGCGGCCGCCTTCTCCGCCTTCGGCTGCACCACGGCTGATTTCATGCGCCGGCATTCGGTGTCGACGCAGCACGACATCCCGTCACGCGCCGATGAGGCGACGCTGGCCGCCTTCGGCGTCAAGGTCACCACGGTCTGGAACGACCTGACCAAGGCCGCGGTCGACGAGATGATCGCCGACGGCCATGCGCGCGAGAAGATCAGGACCGTGCCGTTCCTGATGATGCGCTACACCGGCCAGCTCGAGGATGTCGAAGTCATGGCGCCGCTGGCTGAGGTCAACTCGGCCGACGACATGCGCAGGGTTATCGACGAGTTCGAGGCGGTCTACGCCAAGGTCAATCATCGCGTGTCGCGCTACGGCGAGGCCGGCTTCACCATCACCGAACTCGGGCTGATCGCCACCGCCGACAAGGTCAAACCGGTGCTGCTCAAGCGTCCGCTTGGCAAGTCGGATCCGGCTTCCGCGCACAAGGGCGTGCGCGAGGCCTATATCGGCGGACGCTGGCACAAGGCCAATCTCTATGAGATGGACCTGCTGCAGCCCGGTCACGAAGTGATCGGCCCGGCCATCATCGAACACCCCGCCACCACGCTCGTCGTTCATCCGCAGGACCGCGTCCATGTCGATGAATGGACGCTGCTGCACTACACCCACGCTTGAGAGGGCATCGCCATGTTGGACAAACCTGCCTCGACCCTGCGCCTTCGCGAAAGACTGCTCGATTCCGAGCGGCTGATGGAAGAGACCGGCTGCTATGACGGCATCACGGAACTCATGCTGCGCAACCAGGATCCGCTGAAGTTCGAGACGCTGCACACCAAGCTGCGCGCCTATTGCGTCTCGGCTCGCGAAATGGCCCGCCGCATCTCGGCCTCGCCCGGCGTGCGCGAAGTCGGCGAGATGGTGGTCGCCATCTATACGCCCGAAGGCGACGCCATCGCGCTCTCCAACGGCATCATGGTGCATGTCCATACGATGAGCCGCTTCATCAAATGGATGATCAAGAACAATTACGAGGAAAACCCGAAGATCCGTGAAGGCGATATCTTCGCCAACAACGACGCCTTCATCGGCACCGTGCAGGTGCCTGATGTCATGGATGTGGTGCCGATCTTCCATGAAGGCACGCTGGTCGGCTGGGCCGGTGCCGTCTGCCACGAACTGGAAGCCGGCGGCATCACGCCGGGCGGCGATGTCTGCATGGCGCAGGAGCGCTTCACCGAAGGCCTGTTCGTCTGCGCCGAGAAGATCGGCGAGAATGACGAGATCCGGCGCGATTACGTCATACGCTGCGAGCGCAATCTGCGCATGCCGATCTACTGGGTGCTCGACGAGAAGGCCAAGGTCGCCTCCTGCATCGACATGCGCGAAAGCGTCAAGCAGCTCATCTCGGAGATCGGCCTGGACTACTGGATGAAGGTGTCGAAGGAATTCATCGAGGAAGGTCGCCGCGCCCAGCTCGCCCGCACCCGCCAGCTCACCGTGCCCGGCATCTATCGTGGCCACACGTTCTACGGCCATGTCACGGCGGGAAAGCCCGGCTTCCAGCTGCTCGGCGATCCCGACTGGCTCTACAACATCCCGATCGAGATGGAGATCACGTCAGACGGCAAGATCACCATGGACTTCGAGGGCACGCAGCCCTGGGGTTACCATTCGATGAACTGCACGCCGGCCGGCATGGATGGCGGCATGTTCGTGACGCTGACCCAGCACATGAATTTCGAAGGCCTGGTCAATGACGGTGCCTGGATGGCGACCGAACTGAAACTGCCGCACGGCACCTGGACCAACCCCGACAACGAGATGGTGGCCACCGCCACCTCTTGGGCGCTGCTGCTGCCGGCCTACGGCGTTTTCCAGCGGCTTTTGTCGCGCAGTTTTGTCGCGCGCGGCTTCGTCGAGGAGGCCTTTGTCGGCCAGGTCAACAGCCCGATGATCGAGATGGGCGGCGAAAGCCAATACGGCACGCCGTTCGGCATGGCGCATTTCGAGTGCGCTGCCGCCGGGTCCGGTGCGCTCGCCATCAAGGACGGTCTCGACACCGCCTATGTCGGCTGGAACCCGGAATCCGACATGGGCAACATCGAGGTCTGGGAACAGTCGATGCCGATGGTCTATATCGGCCGTTCGATCGTGCCGAATTCCGGCGGCGCCGGTAAATATCGCGGTGGCTGTTCCTTCGTCTCGACCTGGCTGATCAACAAGACCTCACATCTGCGGCTCCACACCTCCGAGCACTCCTCGCGCGTGTTCGACAATGGCGGCATGTGCGGTGGTTATCCGGCGCCGACCTGCCAGAAGCATCGCGCGGTGCGCAACTCAGACATTCACGAACTGGCGGCAAAAGGCGAACCGCTGGCGCATTCGCCCGGCATCGACCCTGACGTCTCCGACTACGAGAAGAACATCGGCGGCGACCATGTCGTGGTCGAAGGCCCCTACATCACCTCGCCGCACAAATCCGGCGACATCTTCAGCCATTCCTACAATGGCGGCGGCGGCTATGGCGACGTGCTGGAGCGCGATCCGATCAAGACGGCATGGGATGTCGAGAACGGCTTTCTCACCCGTGAAGCGGCGGACCAGGTTTTCGGAATTGTGCTGAAGGACGATGAAGACGGTTATCCCGTCGCCGATATCGACGCCACGGTCGAACGCCGCGCCGCCATGCGCAAAGAGCGCCTGGCTAAGGCGATCCCGGTGACGGATTGGATCGCCAAGGAGCGTGGCCGCGTCGGAAAGGCCGACTTCGCGCCCGAAGTGAAGAAAATGTACGCCAGCGCGATCAAGCTGTCGTCGCGCTTCACCAAGGAATTCAGCGATTTCTGGAACGTCGACGCCAAATCGATCTTCACGCCGGGAGCCAAGCCATGACCTCATACAGCAAGGAAGTTCTGGGCGATCTGGCCGCCGGCAAGCTGCCCTGGCCGCAGACAAGGCGCATCATGAGTGCCTACAAGGATGACGACCGTTTCTTCAAGATGGTTGCCGTCTATCAGGATCGTGTCGCCTGGAAGGACCCGATCCTGCTGCCGGTCTCGGACCATCTGTTCATCTGCCAGAGTGGCGATGAGCGCATTACCCGCTGCGAATGCGGCCACTCCTTCGGCGACTATCGGAAGAACTGGAAGCTCAACGCCGTGATTAACGTGCGCAACACCGAGGAGGCTTTGCGCGAGATCTATCCCAACAGCGATCTCCCTGATCCCGAATGGATGGAAATCCGGGAGTTCATCTGCCCGGAGTGCGGGACGCTGCATGAGGTCGAGGCGGCGGCACCCGGTTATCCCATCGTGCATGATTTCGAACCTGACCTCGAAGGCTTTTATCGCGAATGGCTGGGCAGACCGCTTCAGGTGTCCTGAACGCTCGTCGATGGAGGCTGCGCCGCTGTGATTGCCAAATCCGGTCAGGACTGATTGCCTACCCAAACGAAGCGGAGACCGTGCGCCATGAACAACCTTTCCGGCCGTAGCGCCATCGTGACCGGCGGTTTCTCGGGCATGGGCTTCGCCATTGCCACGGCTTTGGCCGAGGCTGGGGCCAATGTCGCCGTCGGCTCCTACATCGCGCCTGCCGGCGCCGACAGATCCGATGCCGCCTACTATCCGGCCGCCGACGAGATCGAGCGCGTGCGCTCGGCCCTTGCCGCCCATGGAACGAAAATTCACGCCGCACACCTTGACGTTCGCGACAGCGACGTCACCAACCGTTTCGCGGCTGATGCCGAGACGGCCATCGGCCCCGCCGACATTCTGGTCAACGCCGCCGGCACCACCGCCGAGCAGCCGGTCTGCGGCCATTCCGACGCGCTTTGGGACAAGATCGTCGACACCAACCTGACCGGCGCCTTCCGCGTCACGCGTGCCGTGCTGCCGGGTATGATCGAGCGCGGCTGGGGCCGCATCGTCAACATTGGCTCGACGGCCGCCTTGGTCGGGTGGAAGGACAACCCGGCCTACTGCGCGTCCAAGGCCGGCCTGCTGGGTCTCACTCGCTGCGTGGCGCTGGAAGGGGCGGCGCATGGCGTCACCTGCGTTATGATCAGCCCGACCTGGGTCGAGACCGAACTGATGCGCCGCAATGTGGCGCAGGTCGTGGAGCGCGAAGGCAAGGGGCGCACGCCAGAGGAAGCGATGGCCGAGATCGCCAGGGGCAACCCGCAGCAGCGCCTGCTGCAGCCGCAGGAGATCGCCGCACTGGCCGTCTTCCTGTGCTCGGATCTCGCCAAGGGCATCACCATGGAAAACATCCAGATCACCGGCGGAGCGCTTTGGTAGCGCTCCAGCGGGGTGCTTGCGAAAGTCCAACTGACGGGGACTGAAAAGGACCAGTGTCTAAAAAGGCGCCGGCATCAGGCGGGGCGCTTCCGCTTGCGACGACCGCCTTAGGACGGATTTTTCGCACGCGCCCTGCATCTCGCATGTGCGAAAAGTTCTTTCGCATCTGCGAGAAAAGGTGTTTACTGCTCTTGTAGCACTCGCCATTCTCACAGGCTGACTCTAGATGAAAGTAGCCGGTCTTCGGCCATTCCTGATAGCAGTGTTGGCGGCAGCTGGGTTAAATGGGCTCACTGATCGCTGTGCGCTTGCCGGGGAATCGGAGTTGCACAGCGCCCGGCTGGTTGGTCGCTTTTTGGCGACCGGAACCCAAGCCACATTTGAATGGCCGGGAACTGCCATCGAGGTTGAATTCCAAGGGGCATGGCTCGACGTAGTGCTTGACGACACAGGCCGCAACAGCATGGTCGTTGATGTTGACGGTGCTGTATCCCGCCTTGACTTGAAGAAGGGCGAACACACCTACAGAGTCGTATCGGATACGGTGGCCGCCCGGCACGCCGTGCGTCTTGTCCGCCGAACCGAAGCGTCATTCGGCGCGACTGTTCTCAAGGATATCCGGACCGACGGATCTTTTCTGCCGCCGCAGCCGAAAACCCGCAGCTTTTTAGTCATCGGCGACTCCATCTCGGCGGGTTACGGCGTCGAGGGCAAGGACGCCAAATGCCGGTTTAGCGCCGATACCGAGAACC
>NZ_RZPW01000013.1:0-25471 GCF_003998455.1 Mesorhizobium sp. M7A.F.Ca.CA.001.08.2.1
CCTGCAAATCGGTCGGGAAGGCCGGGAAGGGTGCTGTCGTCACGTCGACCGGCGAAATGCCGGCGCCGTTGCGCCTCACCCGGATGCCGGAATTGGTCGGCGTGATCTCCGCACCCGTCTGGGCGATCACGTCCAGTGCGGTCTGCAGCAGGTCCGCACGCGCGCCTTCGAGCACGACGTCGCCGCCGGTCATGGCGACGGCCATCGCATAGGTGCCGGTCTCGATGCGGTCGGGAATGACGCGCACGCGCGCACCGGAGAGCGATTCGACGCCGTCGATGGCAATGGTTGGCGTGCCGGCGCCGGAAATCTTCGCGCCCATGGCGTTGAGGCACTCGGCCAGATTGACGATCTCGGGCTCGCAGGCGGCATTTTCCAGCACCGTCTCGCC
The DNA here is from genome assembly GCF_003998455.1 of Mesorhizobium sp. M7A.F.Ca.CA.001.08.2.1. NCBI lineage: Bacteria > Pseudomonadati > Pseudomonadota > Alphaproteobacteria > Hyphomicrobiales > Phyllobacteriaceae > Mesorhizobium > Mesorhizobium sp. M7A.F.Ca.CA.001.08.2.1. The sequence goes on from NZ_RZPW01000013.1 coordinate 392, forward strand.
CTTGGCGAGTGCCGCGGCCATCATCAGCACATGGGTGGCGCCGACCGAGACCTTCGGGAAGATATAGCGGTTGCCGACAAGGCGGCCATTCCGGGTCTTGGCGATGACATAGCCGGTGTCGACGTCGATATCAGCGCCCAGCGCCTGGAGGCCCTCGAGGAACAGATCGACCGGCCGCGTGCCGATGGCGCAACCGCCCGGCAGCGACACTTTTGCTTCGCCCATGCGGGCCAGCAGCGGGCCGATCACCCAGAACGAGGCGCGCATCTTCGACACCAGCTCGTAGGGCGCTGTGGTGTCGACGATGTTGCGGGCGGAGAAGTTGATGGTGCGCGAATAGCCCTCATTCTGCTTCTCGCGGCGGCCATTGACCGAATAATCGACGCCGTGATTGCCCAGGATGCGGATCAGCTGCTCAACATCGGCCAGATGCGGCACGTTTTCCAGCGTCAGCGTGTCATCGGTCAAAAGCGAGGCGATCATCAAAGGCAGCGCCGCGTTTTTCGCGCCCGAGATCGGAATGCTTCCGGAGAGCTTGTTGCCCCCGACAATTCTGATGCGATCCATGGAAGAACGTCCCTCTCGGCCAAAAAAGGGCCGGTTCAATCGTTTGAGTAGCGGCCCGTCTAGACCATTGGCCAATCTGGTTCAAGAAATAGGATTTCGCCCACCCCAGGCCAAGAGTGACCTATTTGAGTTAATCTTTTTGTATTTTCTTCGATGCAGCGAGCCCGTCCGGGCGCAGGTCGGCCTCGCCGGTCCGCCGCGAGCGCGACTGCGCCTTGCGCTTCTGCAGATTGGCGCGCAATTGCTCGGCGAGCCGATCCTTGCGGATTGTTGCGCTGCTTTTCGGTGGACCATCCTTTTTCACTGGAATTGTCTTGTCGTCCATCGCCCCATCCCGCCGGCGACCCACCAGCTTGCTGTTCAGGGATAGCCAACATTGTGGCACTGCCATGTCATTAAAAGCCATCCGGCAAAGCCTTTCACAGAAGCGTTGCACTTGGCCTTGCGCTTGCCGGTTCGATATGGCAGAAGCCCCGCCATCAGCGGCTGCGGTAGCTCAGTGGTAGAGCACTCCCTTGGTAAGGGAGAGGTCGAGAGTTCAATCCTCTCTCGCAGCACCAGTTTCCAACATCCCTGTTGCCGCACGATCGTCCTCTGCATTTGCGAGGGCGAGGCGGGTACATGGGATGGCGCGGCTCTCGTGCCGGCAGACCCGATCAGCGGTTCATTGCTTCAGAAAATGGCTGCCACAGGCAAATCCAGCCGAAGCGCATCCCGGCAAGACACGATTCATTAACCAAGATGCTATTCATCGACATGACGTATTGTGGCATGGATGCCCGTCTTCGCCGGTCAGATCCATGCTTGTCAGGAAGAGGGCCGAAAGGCTCCTGATCTGGGCGGAAATCTAAATCGCCCGAAACAAAAGAACGTGCAAGGCATGAACGTGAGCGAAAACGTGCAAAACGCCCCCGGTGCTTCCCGTCTTTGGACCCTGCCTGCCATCATCGCAGCGTTCCTTTGCCTGTGCGCTACCGGCGCGTTCGCGGAGACGCGTGCTTTGAAGATTCAACATCTCCATACGGGCGAGAAGGCTGAAATCGTCTTCAAGCGCAATGGGCGCTATGATCCGGCGGGATTGAAGAAGATCAATCTCATGCTGCGCGACTGGCGTCGCAACGAACCGACGAAGATGGATCCGCGCCTGCTCGATCTTGTCTGGCAGGCCTATCGCGCCAGCGGCTCGACAGCCTATATCCATGTGGTCAGCGCCTATCGTTCGCCGGCGACGAACGCAATGCTGCGCAGCCGCTCGAAGGGCGTGGCCCGGGAGAGCCAACACATGGTTGGCCGCGCGATGGATTTCTTCCTGCCGGATGTGCCGCTGAAGAAGCTGCGCGACATCGGCCTCAAAATGCAGGGCGGCGGCGTGGGTTATTACCCCACCTCCGGTTCGCCTTTCATACACATGGATGTCGGCAATGTGCGGCATTGGCCGGGCATCAGCCGCCAGGAACTCGCCAGGGTATTTCCGAACGGCAACACACTGCATGTGCCGAGCGACGGCAAACCGCTGCCCGGCTATGAGCAGGCGTTTGCCGCCTACAAATCGCGCAAGGGCGCCGGCACGCCCGACATCGAGCTGGCAAGCGTCGACGGCGGCCAACGCAGGCCGCGTGGCCTGCTGGCGACGCTCTTGGGCGGGGGCGGCGCAGACGAGTCCGATGATGTCGCCGAAGCGGTGCCGGCGCCACGCAAACCGGCGAGGTCCGTCGAACCCAGACCGGCCGGACAGGGTATCGCTATCGTGCCGCCGCAGGATGCCCAGCGGGCGGACATCCAGATTGCTGCCAGCGATCCAGGCGAAGAACCGCTTGCCGGGCAGAAGGGGAAGACGCCTGAAGCGATCGTCATGGCGATGGCACCGGGCTCAGTGCCGCTGCCGGCCTTCGCACCGCGAGCCGAGTTCACGGCACCCGTTCCCACCCCGGAAACCGCACCGTTGGCAATCGCCGGCGCGTCCACGGCGCAGGCCGAGCTGGCCGTTGCCAAGCCGGACGCCGCGAATGCCGATGCCGCTGCCACGAGCGTCGCGCCGGAGATGATGGCGCTCAACGTCCCATTGCCGACATGGCGGCCGGAAAGCCAGTCAAGCCCGACGCGCCAGTTGGAAGCAGCCAAATCTGGCGATGCCATCGGTGTCTTGCTGGCCATGCATCACCCCGACGACGGGCTGGCCGGCGAGCGGATCGCGGCGCCGGCGTCAAAGCCAGAAGATCGCGTCAGGACGAACCCCAAGGCCGACCGTGTCCAGCGGCGCCCCGATTCCGAGGCAGATCGCGCTGTTGCCGGTGGGGCCGCATCAACAGGGACGCCCATGATTGCCGCCAATTTCATCCGCACGGCGCCGGAGCATGTCTATCTCGATGGATTCCAACCGCGGGGACGGACGTCCGATCACCGCCGCTTCACCGGCTCCGCGGTGAAATTCCTGCCCATCGCCAGTTTCAAATAGAGGGCGAAAGCACCGTTCGATCCAGTGTCGAAATGTGTTGCGCCATATCGATGGCCGGGGCGGTCACGGGATTCGCAATGCCGAACCCTTCCGCGCTATAACACTTGGCGAGCAGCGCGCTACTGCAGCGGGCAGTCGGCTCGTTGCTGTCGGCCGCCATCCGTTGCCTTTCGAGCAGATCGCCCCGCGAACTTGCCAGGATCGTGGTGGCGGCGCAAACGTGCACGAGGCATATTTGGCCCCGCCGGCCGCAACCGGCGGGACTAAGCCACAGGCCGCCCAGCGGGCGAGTTCTGCGAAAAGGATCACGCCTGGTGAATCACCAATTCGCTGGTCATGGGAATTCCTCTAAGGGCGCCAAGCACCATGTTGTGCGAGATCGCGCGTTCATGAATTTTCTCCAGATCGGCGCGGGGCGCCGAAGAACACACGGTTGCGCTGAGGTGCAGGGACACGTAGCAATGCCGGGCGTCCACGGGCGCCGTGAGCCCATCAAGTCCGTCGAACTCGCCACGCGGGTCGAACACGCCTTCCGCGATGAAATCGACCGAACGAAGATCGACCCCCGCATGCGCTGCCAGCATCGGATAATCCGAGCCGGCGCACACAGCCGCCGCGGCAAAGATCTGCTCCCAGGGAAAGACGGCGGTCGGCGAATTGTCCTTGAGGCTCGCCGGTCGCTCCAGTAGCGGTGTTGTGTAAGGATCGCCTGATTGCGGGTCGAAGCGGTAGCGGGCACGATAGGTGCCACGCACCGCGTCACCGTGTTTCTTTAGCACGGACACGATATCTTTGACTGTGCTGACGGTTTCTCCGAAGACTACTGGCATCTTTACCTCCCTATAAAATGAGAATTCCACTCCCTATTCCGGTCCGCGGATGCCGACGACGGTTGCCGCGGCCTGGCCCCAATTCCGACAATGTGCCGACAAGGCTCGCGCTACTTGGCAGGCGCGGCAGCCTGAGCGTCGCCGCCGAGATCCTTCTTGAAGGTCTCAAAGTCGACCTGCATGCCGTTGAAGATTGTGCTCCAGTGCCGTGACAGAGCGGCGATAGCGACGGCCTCTTCGATCTCGTCCTCCGTTGCGCCCGCCTGTTTTGCGCTCTCGGTGTCTTCCCAGATGCAATACTGGCAGGGAATTTGTGCGGAGACGGCGAGCGAGATCAGAGCCTTGACCTTCGGCGGCAGGGCGGTTTCGCTGGAGAACTGCAGAGCCTTCACCTCTGCCCAGGCGCCCGGCAGCGCTGCTTTTGAAACCTGATGGAGAAAGGTCGGCACCGAGCCGAGCGTCCGCTCGACGTCCTTATAGGTGGCGTCGACCTCAGCTTGACCGGCCCAGCCTAAGCCTGATGACAACAATGTGGCGCAGACGACAGTCGATGCGAACGCCGTGTGAAGGAGGCGGCGCGAGCGGCTGGGCCCGAGCTCGCCGTGGTGTGCGATGGAAGCAACATGGGAAACTGCGAAGGCGAACATGATCTCTCTCCTCTTTGGAACCATTTGCGTCCGGGCCAGATGATGCCCGCGTGCTGTAAGGAGTCACGGACGGGAGAAAAAGTTCGATCAGTCGTCCTCGATTCTAGGCGGACGCGGCGAAAGATGAAGATGCAAGCGTCGGGCCTTGCCGTCTCGCTGAAAGATCACCAGGACGACACCCGGCGGGCAGTGGAAAGGGTCTTCCGGCGGATTGACGAATAGTCCCTCGATCACGGTGACCTGGCTGGCGCTGAGAATGCGCTGCGGTTCCAGGCGGACGCCGGCTTCCGTGTCGGCGTCGACTTCCCAGGCAAGGAATGAGCGACCCAGCACTGGTTTGCTCGTCCCGCGGACAAGATGCAGGTCCTCTGCAAAGTGCCCAAGGAAGCGGTCACGCTCGCCATGCTGGTTGAGCCCATTGAAAATTTCGGAGTAGAATCGCTGGCGCTCGCGAGACTGCGAGCGAGCCTCTGTGTCGGCAAGGCCCGCCGTTTCCAGCAGCATCTCGGCAAGCTTGCGTTTGGCTTGCGACAAACGACTGCGAACCGTCCCAATCGGGACACCCAGAATGGCGGCCAGTTCCTCGTAAGACTGATAGCTTCCGAAATAGCGCAACATGGCGGTAGCCTGCAGCGGCTCGGGAAGCTTGCGTAGGGCGTCCCAAACCCATTCGCGAAGCGCGACTTTCTCCAGCCGCTCCTCAATGCTTGCGCGTTCGTCTGGGCGGTCTGGAATGTCGGCGGTCAAGATCTCGCGTCGTCGTCGACGCAATTGTTGCAGGCAACAGCGGTGCAACACAGTGCGAAGCCAGCCACCGACGGCTTGCGGATCCTTGAGTTCGCCGATGCGCCTCAGCGCGATCAGGAAAGTCTCATGCACAGCATCTTCGGCGTCCGACCCATAGCCGAGCATGTTCAGCGCTATCGCATAGAGCCGTGCGCGATGACGTTCCAGCAGCAGGCCGAGGCAACCACAATCGCCGCCCCGAGCGGCAAGGGCCAGTTCGGCATCACTCGGCACGATATGAGTTTCGTAGCCCATGGGCTTAAGATGCATCAACTGGCGAAAAAGTTCGAATGCCAGTTCAGCTTCGTCGCGATCCGTGTTCGGCGGGCACCAGTTCACCAATGACGCTTTGATAGGGTTTTGGATTGAGGTTGTGACCCTCACTTCACGTCCGTAACAACCGGCCCCGAAACGGGGTCCGTGAGAACCAGGCTCGCCGCCAAGATACTCAAGCGAGATCGAAAGTGCATATGGCAGTGAGCAAGGATTGGATTCTGGCGGATGCGGGCGATCTACGCGGCTAGATTCAATCCTGTAAAACTTTTTCCAGATTTGACACTATTTCACAAAATTGTAAGATAATCATCTTCCGTCAGCGATAGGCGATGACCATGTCGATCCGCGAAGAACTGGCCAACACGACCGTGGCGTTCACCTCCGCGGAAGAGAAGATCGTCCAGGTCCTGCTCGCCGATTACCCGATGTCGGGGCTGGGCACCGCAACCCGGCTGGCACGGCGCGCCGGCGTCAGCGACCCGAGCGTGACGCGGCTGATGACCAAGCTTGGCTATGTCGGCTTTGCCGATTTCCAGGCACGCCTGCTCACCGAAGTCGAATCCAGGCTGCATTCGCCGCTTTTGATGATGGAGGCCAAGCGTCCGGGCGGCTCCAGCGAAGGCACCGCACTTGCCTATTTCCATTCGGTGTCCGACAGCCTGGAGCGTACGCGCACGGCTGTGCCGGTGCAGGCCTACACGCGCGCCGTCAACATGCTGCTCGAGAGCAAGGGCCAGGTCGTGCTGCTGGGAGGCCGGTTCAGCCGGCATATCGCCTCCATGCTGGCCGGCTATCTCCTGCAGTTCCGCTCCGGCGTGCGCGACATCGGTTCGTTGAGTCCCGCCGATTTCGACCTGTTGATCGACCTTGGCAAGCGCGACCTCCTCGTCGTGTTCGATTACCGGCGCTACCAGTCGGACGTGGTGAGCCTTGCCCAGCAGGCCAAGGAGCGCGGCGTCTCCATCCTGCTGTTCACCGACGTCTGGCTGTCGCCGATATCTGACATAGCGGACCTGACCATGGTCGCGGCGATCGACGCCAACTCGCCGTTCGACACGCTGGCGACGGCCGTTGCCCAGATGGAAACCGTCTTTGCCCACGCGCTGGAGGGCCATGGCGCCGGGGTGCGCAAGCGCATCGAGGACATCGAGAAGATCCGCAGCGCCAATGCGGTCACGCTCGATACCGTCCTATCGTCATCGGCCGACGACGCCGCCAAATCCAAAACCACAAGGAAGTAGTGTCGTTGCGCGCAGTGCAGCGATGCAAAGCGCCGCGACGCAGAAAAGGAAGCGACAATGCCCGACAACCAGACCTTCATCGACGCCGTGCAGGCTGAGATCGAGACCGATCGCGACTGGTTGATCGGCCTGACCCGCGACATGGTCCGCATCCCTTCGGTCAACCCCAAATTCGAGCCCAATCCGGCGATCAACCGCGAGGCGGATGTCCAGGCGCTGCTCGAACCGATCCTCAAGCAGGACGGGTTCAGGACAGAGCAATGGGATGCCTTGCCCGGGCGGCCCAATCTGGTCGGCGAATGGGCGGGAGACGAGAGCCGCAGCCTGATCCTGTGCGGCCATATCGACGTCGTGCCGGTCGGCGCGATGAAGGACTGGTCGGTCGATCCGTTCGGCGGCGAAATCACCAATGGCCGGCTCTATGGCCGCGGTGCCGTCGACATGAAGGGCGGCGTCGCCGCTTGCATCGCCGCCGCGCGCGCGATCCGCAAGGCGGGCATCACGCTGCAGGGCCGGCTCGCCATCCACTCGGTCGTCGATGAGGAAGCCGGCGGCTTCGGCGCCATGGACGCGGTGAAGAAGGGCAAGCTCGCCAAGGCGGTGCTGGTCGCCGAACCGACCTGGGGCGATGTCCTGCCGGTCGAAGGCGGGCTGGAATGGGCGCGGGTGACGATCCGTGGCCGCAACGCCCATTCGGCGCTGCGCTACAACGAGATCTATCCGCAGCGCCACGACAAGGACCGGCTGGAGCCGGGCGTCAATGCGATCGAGATCGCCGCCCGCTTCATTGCCGCCGTGCGCCAGTATGAGCTGGACCGGACGCGAGCAAAATCCCATCCGCTGCTGCCGCTCGGCATGAACACCATCAACATCGGCGTCATGCATGGCGGCACCGGCCTTGGCGAGCACGGTCTGCCGACCGTGATGACCAACCCGGCCATCATTCCCGATGTCGCGGTGCTCGATCTCGACATGAAATTCCTGCCCGACGAGAATTCGGCCGACTACCGCCGCGATTTCGAGGCGTTCGTCCACCATTTCGCGCAGACCGATGCGTGGCTGCGCGACAACCCGCCTGCGATCCAATGGGAGCTCGGCGGGCTGCATTTTCCGCCGATGAACACGCCGGTCGACCATCCGCTGGTGAGATCGCTGATGAAGCGCAAGGCCATGGTCGGCAAGGCGCCGCAGGCGCGGGGCTTCGTCGCCGTGTGCGATGCCGCGCACTATGCCGGCGCCGGCGTCGACGGTGTCGTCTTCGGCCCGTCAGGCGACGGATTTCACGGTTCCGACGAGTATGTCGAAGTCGAATCGGTGGTCGAGACCGCCAAGGTGATCGCCGCTTCGGTCATCGACTGGTGCGGCATCCGCTGAGGCGGAGCCGCCAGTCCGAAACGGTCAGGCCGGGCGCTTCAGGCGTCCGGCGACGGCGCCCCATGAAGCCTTGATCATGCCGACCAGGCCGCTCGGGTAGGCCAGCATCACGCCGATGATCAGCACCGCCGTGATCATCGGCCGCCACGCGCCGAAATCGGCCATCCATTCGGCGAAGATCGTCAGCACGAAAGAGGCGATGATGGCGCCGTAAATAGTGCTGGTGCCGCCAAGCAGCACCATCGACAGGATGATGGTCGCAAGGCTCATGCCGAAGACGTCGATCGAGGCATTGCGCTGGTAGGCGGCGTAGAAGGCGCCGGCGATGCCGGTGAAGAAGGCGCTCGCGGCAAGCGTCAGCATGCGCTGGCGCACGATCGAGACGCCGCGGCTGATGGCGTATTCCTCATTGTCGCGCAAGGCGACGATGCTGGCCCCGGTGCGCGAGCGCACGAACACGCGCAGGAACAGGGTGCTCGCCACCAGCAGCGCCAACGCGATGTAGAAATAGGCTGATTTGCCGTCACGGACCATGTTGTGGTCGAACACGTATAGCCCGGGAATGCGCACCAACCCTTGCGTGCCGCCGGTGATGGCGGACTGGCTGATGATCACCTGCATCACCAGCTGCGCGAAGCCGAAAGTGACCAGGATGATGTAGATGCCCTTCAGCCGCAGGATCGGGATGGTCACCAGGATCGCCGCCAGGGTGGCGATGACACCGCTGGCAAACAGCGCGATCCACGGATCGAATTCGGCCAGCTTGGTGAGCAGGCTGTAGGCATAGACGCCGATGCCGAACAGCGCCAGATGGCCGAAATTGAAGACGCCGCCATAGCCGAGGCTGAGGTCCCAGTTCGAGGCGACGATCGCATAGATGAAGGCCATGATCAGGATGTGGCGGGCATAGGTGTCGCCGAAGATCAGCGGCAGCAGGGCCAGGAGCGCGAAGCCGAGCACGAAGCCGATGGCCTCCCGCTTCCACGGCGTACGGCCGGGAGCGATCGGGGTTGCCGCCGCTGTGTGGCTAAGGGTGATCGGCGATGTCGTGTCGGTCATGCTAGGCCTCGGGAGCGGCTGGCAAAGATGCCCTCGGGGCGCATCATCAGGGTCAGGATCAGCACGCCGAACAGCAGCGCCGGCGTCCAGTACAGGCCGAAATAATAGCTGCAGGCGGCCTCGAAGAAGCCGATCAGATAGGCGGCGAAGATCGGTCCCGAGATGCTCGATATGCCGCCGAAGACGACGACGATCAGCGCCTTGAGCAGCGGGTCGCTGCCCATCACCGGCGACATGAAACGATAGCCGCCCATGAAGATGCCGGCGAGGCCTGCAAGCGACGCGGCAATGGCGAAGGCCAGCCCATAGAGCGCGGTGACGTTCAGCCCGACCAGATGGCTGGCATCTTCGTTCTGCGCCACGGCGCGCAGCGCCAGCCCGAGCCGCGTGCGGTTGAGGAACATCCAAAGTGCGGCCAGGATCAGCGGCGTGATGACGATGATGGCGATCTGGTGCAGGGAGACGCCGACGCCGCCGACGGTGGTGTTGCCGGTGATCAGCGCCGGGATCTGCTTCGAGCGCGGTCCCCAGATGGTCAGCGCGCCGTTCTCGATCAGCGACCCGGCTGCCAGCGTGGTGATGACGACGACCAGCACGATGTTGGGTCGGCCGATCAGCGGCCGCACGACACTCGCCTGCAGGATCCAGCCGACGCCGGCCATGACGACGACGGCGATGGGAAAGGCGACCGCCGCCGGCAGGCCGAGTTCGACCAGCTGCCAGGCGATGTAGGCGCCCAGCATCATGAACACGCCATGACTGAAATTGAACACGCCGATCGTCGTCCAGACCAGAGCCAGCCCGACCGCCATCATGGCGTAGAGCGAGCCCTGGAACAGGCCGCCGAACAGGATTTCCGCCAATGCGCTCATCTTCGGATTTTCCTAATGGCCAAAATACATCGACATGATCTCGCCGTGGTCGAGGCTTTCGCCCGGCTTGATCTCGGTCGCAACGGCGCCATGGTTGACGAGGTAGAGTTGCTGCGTCAGTTCCAGCAGGAATTCGATGTCCTGCTCGACGACGATGAGCGGTACGCCGCCGTGCGAAATGTCCATGACGGAGGCGCAGAGCTCGTCCTTGATCTTGGGCGCCAGCCCCAGCGTCGGCTCGTCGAGGATCAGCAGGCGCGGATGGCTCATCAGCGCCGTGCCGATCGACACCATCTGGCGCTCGCCACCCGACAGCGTGCGCACGCGCTGGCGCCAGCGTTCCGCCAGTTTCGGGAACAGCTTGACCACCTTTTCGCGGTTTTCCGCCTCATGCGGCCGGGCCCGCGGCGAATAGGCGCCGAGCGCCATGCAGTCGGCGATCGAGAGATCGGGAAACAGCCGGTTGCCTTGCGGCACATGGATCAGGCCGGCGCCGACGATGGCGCGTGCGCTGTGGCCGACAATGTCTTGCCCGTCGAACAGGATGCGGCCGCTCTTCGGCTGCAGAAGCCCGGAGATCGCACGCAGCAGCGTCGTCTTGCCATGGCCGTTGGGGCCGAACAGGCCGACATTGCCGAAACGGCCGGCCTCCAGCGAGATATCGTGCAGCACGGTGACGCGGCCATAGCCGGCGGTGACGCCTTCGACGCTGAGAATGGGATTCACGCCGCCGACCTCCTCGTGCCGAGATAGGCCTCGATGACGTGCGGATCGGCGATCACGCCTGCCGGATCGCCGGCGGCCAGGACGCGGCCATTGTTGAGCACCAGCAGATGCTGCGAAAGGCTCATCAGGAAGGTCAGCACGTGCTCGATCAGAAGGATGGTGATGCCGCGTTCGGCGGTGCGGCGGATCAGGCCGATCGACGTCTCGATCTCGGGTTTGGTCAGGCTCGATGCCGGCTCGTCGAGCAAGAGCATGCGTGGCTGCATGGCGATCGCCGTGGCAAGCATCAGGCATTTGCGCTCGAACACGGACAATTCGCCGGCAAGCCGGCCGAACGACTGGGATCCCAGGCCGACGAACTCCAGCGCCTCGGCGGCGGCATTGCGGGCCGTGGCCGCTGTCTTTTCCTGCTTGCCGTAGCTGGCGCCGATCAGCGCGTTCTCGAATACGGTCAGCCCGTCGAAGCTGGTCTCCCGCTGAAAGGTCCGGGCAAGGCCGAGGCGCGCGATGGCGTGTCCCGATTTGCCGTTTATGGCAATGCCGTCAAAGCGGATGTTGCCCCGGTCGGGCCCGAACGGGATGCCGGTGATGATGTTGAACAGCGTGCTCTTGCCGCTGCCGTTCGGGCCGGCGATACCGAAGATCTCGCCGGCCTCGACCTTGAACGACACGCCATCGACGGCCTTCAGCGAACCGAAGGCCTTCGACACGTCGTCCAGTTCAAGCAGGGCCATTCCCTACTTCATCCAGGGCTGGAGCTTGAAGGCGCCGGTGGCATATTTCTCAGGCGAGATCAGCGTGCGCTGGCCATCCCAGATCTGGAAGAAGGTGATCGGAATATAGTCGTCGCCCTGCGTGGCAAGGTGGGTGGCGGGATCGAATTTCAGCCGCCCTTCCGCGACCTGCTTGTCGGTCTCCGACAGCGCCTTCATGATCGCCGCATGGTCGGATGCGCCGCCGACCTTCTTGACCGCATCGAAATAGACATTGGTCATTTCGTAGAGGCCGACGCCGTAGGTGCCGCTCTCGACGCCGTATTTTGCCTTGAACTTGGCTGCCACCTCATCGGCGCGCGGGTTCTTCGGCGTCGTCAGCGCGCCGCCGAGCAGGTTGTAGATGACGCCATCCGATTTGTTGCCGGTCAGCTCGACGAATTCCGGAACGCTCGGCGCGTATTGCAGGAAGACGAGGCTCTTGGTCGGCTGCTCGAGGAACTGGTTGAGGAACGACGCCGAATTGCCCGGCAGATAGTCGGTGTTGATGACGACATCGGGAACGTTCTCGCGCACCTTGGCGAGGATCGAACGCCAGTCGGTCACTTCGCCGAAGGGTACGATCTCGTCGACGGTGATGGTCCAGCCCTTCTCCTTGAACGTCTTCTTCATGCCTTCGGAGATGGTCTTCGAATAGGCATTGTCGGACGAGATGATGGCGACCTTCTTGGTCGGCAGGGTGATCTTGCCGTCGGCCGCGAGCTTCTCGACGAACAGGGTGACGTCGGTGTTGTAGGCGTCGAAGGAAGGCGTCAGTGACCAGCAGCACATGTATTTGTCGGGGCTCGGCGCGATGATGTCCCTGGTCTGCTGCGAGGTGGCCGCCAGCATGTAGGGCATTTCCGCCTCGGCCATGTTGTCGATCTCGAAATTGGTCAAGCTGGCATAGCCGGTCAGCATGAAGTGCACGCCCGGATCGCCAAGCAGGCGTTCGACGGCGCTGGTGACGTTGCCGGCGGACTGATCCTTGACGTCGCCGACCACCAGTTCGAACGTATCTCCGGCAACGCCGCCGGCTGCGTTCGCTTCGTCGATGGCCATCTGCACGCCGCGCTGGAATTCCTGGCCGTCCGCCGCGGCAGGGCCGGTGAGCGGCGCAAGCAGGCCGATCTTGACGACGTCGGCAAAGGCGGGGGCGGCTGATGCGGCAAACATGCCGATCAACGTCGTGCTCATCAGCATATGGCGGATTCGACTTGCGGCGGATTTGGGCTTCATCGTGCTGTTCCCTGTTTTCCTCCCGTTCATCGGGAGTTGGATAATTGACAATCTACGCATAATTGTTCTTATTTGAAAAGGATTTTTCAACGCAACCTGGCCGGGAACAAGGTTCCCGCAAAGGTATGGAAGCCGTGGCGCTTTGCTGCGCAACTGCATTAAAACAGGGCAATTCCCGATGGAGCGAACAATGACGATCTCGCAGAAGACCCTTGAAACCAGCCATGGCAAGATCGCGGTGCGTGAGACCAGCGGCCAGGGAACCGCTGTCATGCTGATCCACGGCAATTCATCTTCCAGTGCCGTTTTCCGCAACCAGTTGGACGGCCCGTTGGGCGAGCGATATCACCTCATCGCTCCCGACCTGCCCGGCCATGGAGCGTCCGGCGATGCGATCGATCCAGAGCGTTCCTACAACATGGAAGGCTATGCCGATGCCATGACCGAAGTGCTCGGGCTGCTCGGCATCGACAAGGCCATCGTCTTCGGCTGGTCGCTCGGCGGCCATATCGGGCTTGAGATGATCGACCGCTTTCCCGGCCTGCTTGGCTTGATGATCACCGGCACGCCGCCTGTCTCGCCCGAGGAGGTCGGCAGCGGATTCAAGCCGAGCCCGCATATGCATCTCGCCGGGCAGGAGACCTTCACCGGCGCCGACGTGGAGGCCTATGCGCGCAGCACTTGCGGCGAGCCGTTCGAGCCGTTTCTCATCGACACGGTGGCGCGCACCGATGGACGGGCGCGGCGCCTGATGTTCGAAAAGTTCGCGGCCGGCACTGGCCGGAACCAGCGCGAGATCGTGGCCGGCAAGACGCCGCCGATCGCCGTTCTGAACGGCATCGACGAGCCATTCGTCAACACCGATTTCGTCTCGGCTGTGAAATTCTCCAATCTATGGGAAGGCAAGGCGCATCTGCTCGACAAATCCGGCCACGCGCCGTTCTGGGATTCGCCGGATCGCTTCAATCCGGTCCTCGCCCGCTTCCTGGCGAGCGTCGACAGAGCGTAGGTCCGTCGGAAAACCGGCGCCACGGACCCGCCTTCGCGTTGGGTGGGTGACAATCACGCGCATCTGTCGTATATTGACATAAAGATATCCTTATGTGACATGAAAAGGCCTGTCGCCAAAGGGATAAAAAATGTCGCAGAATTCTGCCTCGCTGGACGCATTGTTCGGCCCCGTCGCGGCAAAACCGGACGGCTCGGAAGTGCTTGCCGCGCTGACAGCGGCGGCACGCGAGCGCATTCTCATCCTCGACGGCGCCATGGGCACGCAGATCCAGGGCCTCGGGTTTAACGAGGACCAATTCCGCGGCGAGGCTTTCGCCGGCTGCGCCTGCCATCAGCAGGGCAACAACGACCTTTTGATCCTGACCCAGCCCGGGGCGATCGAGGAGATCCATTACCAGTACGCCATCGCAGGCGCCGACATCCTGGAGACCAATACTTTCTCCTCGACCTCGATCGCCCAGGCCGACTACGGCATGGAACATGCCGTCTATGCGCTGAACCGCGATGGCGCGCGGCTGGTCAGGCGCGCCGCTGTTCGGGCCGAGCAGCAGGACGGCAAGCGAAGGTTTGTCGCCGGAGCGCTCGGGCCGACCAACCGCACCGCCTCGATGTCGCCCGACGTCAACAATCCTGGCTATCGCGCCGTGACCTTCGACGATTTGCGCCTCGCCTATGGCGAGCAGCTGCGCGGGTTGATCGATGGCGGCGCCGACATCATCCTGATCGAGACCATCTTCGACACGCTGAACGCCAAGGCGGCGATCTTCGCGGCGGAAGAGATCTTCATCGAGAAGGGCGTGCGCCTGCCCGTGATGATATCGGGCACCATCACGGACCTCTCCGGCCGCACGCTGTCGGGCCAGACGCCGACGGCCTTCTGGCATTCGGTGCGGCACGCCAGCCCCTTCACCATCGGCCTCAACTGCGCGCTCGGCGCCAACGCCATGCGAGCGCATCTGGCCGAAATATCCGGTGTCGCCGACACCTTTGTCTGCGCTTATCCGAATGCCGGCCTGCCCAACGAATTCGGCCGGTATGACGAAAGCCCGGACTTCATGGCCGCCCAGATCGAGGATTTCGCGCGTGAGGGACTGGTCAATGTCGTCGGCGGCTGCTGCGGCTCGACGCCGGAGCACATCCGCGCCATCGCCGAGGCGGTGGGGAAGTATCCGCCGCGCGCCATTCCGGACATTGAGCCCAGGATGCGCCTGTCCGGGCTGGAGCCATTCACGCTCACCGACGAGATCCCCTTCGTCAATGTCGGCGAGCGAACCAATGTCACCGGCTCGGCCAAGTTCCGGAAACTGATCACGGCGGGCGACTATGTCGCCGCGCTCGACGTCGCCCGCGACCAGGTCGCCAACGGCGCGCAGATCATCGACATCAACATGGACGAGGGTCTGATCGATTCGAAGAAGGCCATGGTCGAATACCTCAACCTGATCGCCGCCGAGCCGGACATCGCCCGCGTTCCTGTCATGGTCGACAGTTCGAAATGGGAGATCATCGAAGCCGGCTTGAAATGCGTGCAGGGCAAGCCGCTGGTCAACTCCATCTCGATGAAGGAGGGCGAAGAAGCCTTCCTGCATCATGCCAGGCTGGTCCGCGCCTATGGCGCCGCCGTCGTCGTTATGGCCTTCGACGAGGACGGCCAGGCCGACACCAAGGCGCGCAAGGTCGAGATCTGCACCCGCGCCTACAAGCTCCTCACCGAACAGGCCGGCTTCCCGCCCGAGGACATCGTCTTCGATCCCAACGTGTTCGCCATCGCCACGGGCATCGAGGAGCACGACAATTACGGCGTCGACTTCATCGAGGCGGCCGGCGAGATCACCGCCACGCTGCCGCATGTCCACATTTCCGGCGGCGTGTCGAACCTGTCTTTCTCGTTCCGTGGCAACGAGCCGGTGCGCGAGGCCATGCATGCCGTATTCCTTTACCATGCCATCCAGCGCGGCATGGACATGGGCATCGTCAATGCCGGCCAGCTCGCCGTCTACGATACGATCGAGCCTGATCTGCGCGAGGCCTGCGAGGATGTCGTGCTCAACCGCGCGCCCAAGGCCGGCGGCACCGCCACCGAACGCATGCTGGAGATCGCCGAACGCTTCAAGGGCACGGCCGGCAAGGAAGCGCAGGAGCGCGATCTCGTCTGGCGCGAATGGACTGTCGAACAGCGGATCAGCCATGCGCTGGTCAACGGCATCACCGAATTCATCGATGCCGACACCGAGGAAGCACGGCTTGCCGCCGAGCGGCCGCTGCATGTCATCGAAGGTCCGCTGATGGCCGGCATGAACGTCGTCGGCGATCTGTTCGGTGCGGGAAAGATGTTCCTGCCGCAAGTGGTGAAGTCGGCGCGGGTGATGAAGCAGGCGGTGGCTGGACTGCTGCCGCACATGGAAGCCGAGAAGCTGGCAAACGCCGCCAACGGCATCGACAATGGCGAACGCAAAACGGCCGGAAAAATCCTGATGGCGACGGTCAAGGGCGATGTCCATGACATCGGCAAGAACATCGTCGGCGTGGTTCTCGCCTGCAACAATTACGAGATCATCGATCTCGGCGTCATGGTGCCGGCGGCCAGGATCCTGCAGACGGCGCGCGAGCAAAATGTCGATATCATCGGCCTGTCCGGCCTGATTACGCCGTCGCTGGACGAGATGGCGCACATGGCCGCCGAGATGGAGCGTGAAGGCTTCGAAATTCCGCTGCTGATCGGCGGCGCGACGACCAGCCGCGTGCACACGGCGGTGAAGATCCACCCGCGCTACAGCAAGGGGCAGACGGTCTATGTCACCGACGCCAGCCGCGCGGTCGGCGTGGTCTCATCCTTGCTGTCCAACGAGAGCAAGGGCGGCTTTGTCGATACGGTGCGCGCCGAATACAAGAAGGTCGCCGATGCGCATGCCCGCTCGGAAGCCGACAAGCAGCGTTTGCCGCTGGCCAAGGCGAGGGCCAATGCGCATCGGATAGACTGGTCCGAATATGAGCCGCCGAAGCCGTCCTTCACAGGCGTCAAGGTGTTCGAGAACTGGGACCTGACCGAGCTCGCGCGCTACATCGATTGGACGCCGTTCTTCCAGACCTGGGAGCTGAAGGGCCGCTATCCCAAAATACTCGAAGACGAGGCGCAAGGCGCCGCCGCGCGCCAGCTGTTCGAGGATGCGCAGGCGATGCTGAACAAGATCATCGCCGAGAAATGGTTCGCGCCGCGCGGCGTCATCGGCTTCTGGCCGGCCAACGCCGTCGGCGACGACATCAGGCTGTTTACGGACGAGAAGCGGTCGCAGGAACTGGCGACGTTCTTCACCTTGCGCCAGCAACTGACCAAGCGCGACGGCAAGGCCAATGTTGCCCTGTCGGATTTCGTCGCGCCGGCGGAGTGCGGCAAAGCCGATTACATCGGCGGCTTCATCGTCACCGCCGGCATCGAGGAGGTGGCTATCGCCGAACGGTTCGAGCGGGCGAATGACGACTATTCCTCGATCATGGTCAAGGCGCTGGCCGACCGCTTCGCCGAAGCCTTTGCCGAGCGCATGCATGAGAAGGTGCGCAAGGAATTCTGGGGCTACGTGCCAGACGAATCGTTGGCGCCCGACGAGCTGATCGGCGAACCCTATCGCGGCATCCGACCGGCGCCCGGCTATCCGGCTCAGCCCGACCATACGGAGAAGGCGACTTTGTTCCGGCTGCTCGACGGCGAAGGCAATGCCGGCGTGAGCCTGACCGAAAGCTATGCGATGTGGCCGGGTTCATCCGTCTCGGGGATCTATCTGGCGCATCCCGAAAGCTATTATTTCGGCGTCGCCAAGGTCGAACGCGACCAGGTCGAGGATTATGCGCGCCGCAAGGCGATGCCGTTGACCGAGGTCGAGCGCTGGCTTGGCCCCATCCTCAACTACGTGCCGGCACACTATGCCGAGGCGGCTGAATAGCCGATGCCGGCGCGCCTGGCGGAAGCGACAGGCGACTGCCGGTCGCTTCTCCAGTGTCATCCTGGCCCGCTTCGATTCCTGTGGGCTATTGCATGGCCGACGGGTTCATCCACAGCAGCTCCCAGACGTTGCCGTCCGGATCTTCGATGTGACGGTTGAACATGAAACCGAGATCCTGCGCCGGGTTGGGATCGGCGCGACCTCCTGCCGACACGCCCTTCTCGATTACGACATTGACCTCGTCCTTGCTGTCGACGGTGAGTGCGATCAACATCTGGCTGTCCCGCTTGGGGTCGCCGATCGGGCGCGCTGTGAACTGGCTGTAATGCTGGTGCGTCAGCAACATGACCCCGATCGAGTCTGAGAACATGATCGAGCTGGACTGGTCGCTCGAGAACTGCGGGTTCAGCGTGCCCCCGATCGCGAGATAGAACTTGGTCGCCGCCTGCAGATCGCGTACCGGTAGATTGAGGAAGATCATTTTGGTCATCGGTCTAAGCCTTGCTGCCGTTGATGGGTACTAGCCAGTCTAGTACTGTAACCATGGCTACCATGCGGGAACGGTACCGTCTAGTACTGGTTGAGAGGCGCTATGAAAATTGATGGTGAGACCAGGTCGGCTCGCAAGGATCGTGAAATCATTGAAGCGGCTACGGCCGCCTTCATCGCCAAGGGCTATGATGGAACCAGCATGGAAGAGATCGCCACCAAAGCAGGCGCATCCAAGCAGACTGTCTACAAGCATTTCACGGACAAGGAGACGCTTTTCGGCGAAGTCGTCGAGTCCACCGCCAGCCAGACCAACGATGTCGTCGAGTCCGTGACGATGCTGCTTTCCGAGGCGAAATTCATGGAGGGTGGGCTACAGCAGCTTGCCCGACGCATGACAACGACGCTGATGGACGAAGAGCTGCTGAAGCTGCGGCGTCTGATTATCGCCAACGCGGATCGGATGCCGCAGCTTGGCCGGAGCTGGTATGAAAAAGGTTTTGAACGCATGCTTGCCTCGGTGGCATCATGCTTTCAAAAGCTTACCAGTCGAGGCCTGTTGCAGACCAGCGATCCCCGTCTGGCGGCCAGCCATCTCTTCGGAATGCTTCTCTGGATCCCAATGAACGAAGCCATGTTCACCGGAAGCAACCCGCGTTCGAAGGCGGATCTCGAGCGGCACGCCGATGCTTCGGTCGAAGCATTCCTTGCCGCCTATGGGGCGCGGCCGAAATAGTCGCGCGCCGCTCCGCCAGCGATGCTTATTGTGGTCGATTGTCCGTCCACGCCAGCGTCTTTTGCTTAAGGCCGGTGGCGGAGTCGGTTTAGGCACAGGATGCTCGCTTACGATCCAAGGCTGCGATAAACCCAGGGCAGCCGTCTTTGCAGCTGGAGCGCCAAATGACCGTATTCACCCGACGCGGGCTTTTGAAAACGGCAGCGATTGCCGGCGCGGGCGGGATCGGGCTTTCGGCCATGGGCCGGCTTGGCGGCTGGGCCGCCGCCACAGCTGAGCCTGTGGTTTTGCAGACGGCAAAAATCCAGGCGAAGCTGATGGATGTCGGCCAGACCAGGGATGTGCTGACCTATGGCAACGCTGGCATGCCGCCCGTGCTCAGGATGAAAAAAGGCGAGCCCTTTGCCGCGCGTCTCGTCAATGCCATCGACGACCCGACGACGATCCACTGGCACGGCATTCGCGTTCCAAACAAGATGGACGGCGTGCCGTTCCTGGTCCAGCCCTACGTCTACACCGGCGACCATTTCGACTACGCCTTCACGCCGCCTGACGCCGGCACCTTCTGGTATCATCCGCACTGCAACACGCTGGAGCAGATGGGCCACGGCCTGACGGGAGTGATCGTGGTCGAGAACCCCAGCGATCCGAAATTCGATGCCGAAATGGTCGTCAATCTGCGCGACTGGCGCCTCGGCGACGACGGTCAGTTCATCGACCAGTTCCGGCCGCGCGATGCCGCGAGGACCGGCACTTACGGCACGGTGCGCACCGCCAATTGGCTCGACCAGCCGCAATATGATGCGCCGGCCGGCGGACTGGCGCGGATGCGCGTCGCCATCACCGACGTGACGCGCATCTACGCTTTTCGCGTCGACGGTGCGCAGGCGAGTGTCATGGCGCTCGACGGCAACCCGGTGCCTGAGCGTTTTTCGCCCGATGCCTTGCTGCTTGGACCCGGCCAGCGCATGGAGCTGGTCATACGCATGCCCGACGAGGAAGGCGCGATCGTCAGCTTGAGGGACGTCAGGGGCACCAAGCCAAAAATCCTGGCAACCCTGCACGCGACAGGAAAATCCCTCAAACGGGACATTCGCGATGTTGCTCCACTGGAGCTCAATCCGGTGGCGGAAGTGGATCTCGCCAATGCTAGGCATATTTCCCTGGCACTGAGCGCCACGGCGGAAAACGTCCCGAGCGATGGCATCTGCGGTTCGCTTGGCTACAGTTTCTGGGCCATCAACAAAGTGCCGTGGCCCGGCGACACCAAGGATCCGACCGCGCCTCTGGCCGAACTGAAGCTTGGCCAAAGCTACGTCATCGACATGGAGAACCTGACGCCGCAATCCCATCCGATGCATCTGCACGGCATGAGCTTCAAGGTGCTGTCATCCTCGACGCGCCAGGTTCAGCCTGTGATTTCCGACACCTATCTCATCCAGCCCAATGAAAAGGTTCAGCTCGGTTTCGTCGCCGACAATCCCGGCGACTGGTTGCTGCACTGCCACATCATCGAGCATCAGAAATCGGGCATGACGAGCTACGTCACGGTGGTGTGAAGCCGCGTCAGCCTGCGCGTCGCGTCTGGCCCGTCACTTGCGCAATTGCGCCTCGATTTCGTCGAGCACTTTGTCCTTTCCGATGCCGGTGAGGAAGGCGAGGCCCTTGATGACCGGCTTGGTCACCGAAGCGGAGATCGGGGTGGTTGAGACGATGAAGTCGACATTGTCGGCCAGTCCGGGCACTTCGGTGGCCTTTGCCTGCTGGGCGTTGAAGGTGAGGCCGCGTTTCTTCATTTCCTCGGTGACGGCGACATTGACCGCGGTCGAGGTGGCGATGCCCGTGCCGCAGGCAAAGAGAATGGTTTTCTGTCTGGACATCTCTGCTTTCTCCTTGTTTCAGCCGAGTACGGCTCGCACGTCTTCGAGGGTTCTGGCCGCCCTCAAATCATCCAAGGCTTGCGGGTTCTGGATGGTGGCCATGACGGCCTGCAGCGCCTCAATCTGCTTGTCCTTGTCGTTGATGGCAAGCAGGAAGACGAAGCCGACCGGCAGCATCTCGTCGGGATCCTCCATATTGGCGAAGGTCACTGGTTGCTTCAATATGCCCATCGCGATCCCAGGCTTCAGCACATGCTCCGGATCGGTATGCGGCACCGCGACGTTGTCGGAGCGTTCCAGCGGCAGTCCAGTCGGGATGGTCAATTCGCGGCGCACGACCGCGTCGGCATAGGAGCTTTTGACATAGCCAAGTGTCTCCAGCCGGCCCGCCAGGATGCGGATGATCTCCTCATTGGTCGAGGCATCGGATCCGAGCACGATCGCGTCGGGGTCCAGAAGCTGCATGAGGCCGTCGGACATTCTTTGCTCCGTCTATGAAATCGTGCGCCCCGAGGTAGGGCGCACGATCGGTTTGAAGGGTAGACGCTATCAGGTTCAGGCCGTCTCTTCGGCCGGCTCGTCCTCGGCGCCCGCGGCCCGTTCCCAGCCGAGCGGATTGCGGCGGTAGAGGACAAACAATGCCGCGATGACCACCGCGATCACGATGATGCCGACAAGTCCAAGCCCCTGGATCGCCTCGATGACCACGTAAGGCACCCACAGGAAGCCGTCGACCACCGAGGTGATCTGCAGCGCGTCCGCCGGCAGCTTGAAGCCCGACGAGACTGCTGCGCTTGTGAACAGCGGCGCCAGCGCGTTGGCGACGTAGAAGCCGATGGCCAGCGTCACCGTGCCGATCACCACCATGCGGAACACGTTGCCTTTGACCAGCGGCGCGGTCATGGCGACGATGAAGGGGATAACCGCAAGGTCGGCGAACAGGATGACGCGGTTGCCAGGCAGGATGATGGACAGGATGATCGCGATCGGCACCAGGATCAGCGACGACGAGATCGCGGCCGGATGGCCGATCAGGATCGCGGAATCGAGGCCAACAAGAAGCTCGCGATCGCCCGTGCGCTTGCGCACGAATGCCTGGGCTGCGTCGGAAACCGGCAGCAGGCCTTCCATCAGGATCTTGACCATGCGCGGCAGCAGCAGCATCACCGCGGCCAGCGTCATGCCGGTGCCCAGAACCTTGGCCAGCACCACGCTGAGATCACCCGCATTGTAGAAGGCGATCGCACCAAGCACGAGGCCGATGATGAGGCCCATCACGACAGGTTCGCCGAACACGCCGAACCTGCGCTCGATCGTATCGGTGTTGATGTTGATGCGGTTGATCCCGGGAATGCGGTCCATGATCCAGTTGAGCACAATGGCGATCGGCAGGATTTGCGCCGAGGCGAGATGCGGCACGGAAATGCCGGGCACGCCGTAGAACTGCTGTACCGCGCGCGCCGACCAGTCGGCGAACAGCAGCGAGAGTGCTGCGACAAGTGCTGCGACCGCAATGCCATAGGCCAGATTGTCGGTTGCGGCGACGACCAGCGAGCCGACAAAGGCGAAGTGCCAGAAATTCCAGACGTCGACATTGAGCGTGCGCGTCATGCGTGTCAGCAACAGCACGATGTTGACGAGGATACCGACCGGAATGACCCAAAGGCCGACCGACGAGCCGAAGGCGATCGCGGCCGCGGAGGGCCAGCCGACATCGATGATGTCGCGATGAATGCCGGTGTTGGTGACGATGGCCTTGGCGACGTCGCCAATCGACGTGAACATGAGGCCAAGCACCAGATTGATGCCGATGAAGGCGACGCCGATGGTGACGGCGGCGCGAAAAGCCTTGCTGACCTTGGCGCCCAGAACCACGGCGATGATGAAAATGACAATTGGCAGCAGGATCGTCGGGCCAAGCGTATCGATGGCCCCTTTTAGGCCCGCGAGAACAGTATCCATTTTTCCTCCCCTGGAGCCGCGAGCCTTCGCTCGACGCCTCGCAATGATGCTCCATCCAGCCTTTGACGCCGTGGCGCAAAGACACTCCCCGATTTGCCCCAGAGGCGAATGTTTCCCGACTGTCGCGCCGGTGAACATTTGCCTTTGTTGACAAACGAATGTTTTATTGGGGTTGTCCGCTGCAATGTCAATTGGTTGCGCTTCGGCCAATCGAGCCTCGGCGGACGTCTATTCCGAGACGATTTCGTGGGAAATTGCCGGCCGCGTCCGGTTTCGTTGGCAAATAGAGCCCGTTCCCTGCTATCCGACCCCAAATCACGAAGCTGTGGACATTCCTGCATGACCAACGTCGCCCTGACCGGGCTTGCCCGTGATCTCGCCAAGCGTGCCGCCGAAGGCCGCCCAGTACGCATCGGTGTCATCGGTTCGGGCGAAATGGGCACGGATCTGGTCACACAGGGCATGCTGATGCCGGGTATTTCGGTCTGCGCCGTCTCGACGCGCCGCCCGCACACCGCGCGCGATGCCATCCGCATCGCCTATGGCGACGAAGCCATGGCGGTCGAAGCCGATACCGCGTCGAAAGTCACCGGCGCCATCGAGAGCGGCAAGCTCGCCATCACATCCAACGAGATGCTGGTCACCAACCCGCTGATCGACGTCGTCATCGACGCCACCGGCAAGCCGGGCGTCGCCGCCGATTTCGACCTCATGGCGATGGAGCACGGCAAGCATCTGGTGATGATGAACGTCGAGGCCGACGTCACCATCGGCTGCTATCTCAAGCAGCAGGCCGACCGGCTTGGCGTCGTCTATTCGGTGGGTGCGGGCGACGAACCGTCGAGCTGCATGGAACTGATCGAATTCGCGTCGGCACTCGGGCTGACCATCGTCTCGGCCGGCAAGGGCAAGAACAACCCGCTCAACCACGATGCTGTGCCGGACGACTATCGCGCCGAAGCGATCCGCCGCAACATGAACCCGCGCATGCTGGTCGAGTTCGTCGACGGCTCCAAGACCATGGTCGAGATGTGCGCCATCGCCAACGCCACCGGGCTGGTGCCCGATGTGCCCGGCATGCACGGCCCCAAGGCCGACCGCGATGACCTCGCCAAGGTGCTGATCCCGCGCGAGGATGGCGGTCTGTTGCTCAGGAAAGGCGTCGTCGACTACACGGTCGGCAAGGGCGTCGCGCCTGGCGTCTTCGTCATCGTCGAGGCGACGCATCCGCGCATCATCGAGCGCATGGACGATCTGCATATCGGCCACGGCCCCTACTACAGCCTGTTCCGGCCGTATCATCTGACGTCGCTGGAGGTGCCGCTGACCGCCGCCCGCATCATGCTTTTCGGCAAACCCGACATGGTGCCGCTGCCGCGGCCCGTTGCCGAAGTGTGCGCCGTCGCCAAGCGCGACCTTGCCTCCGGCGAGACCTTCGATGCGATCGGCGAGACCTGCTACCGTTCCTGGACGATGACCGTCGGCGAAGCCCGTGCCCAGCGCGCCGTGCCGGTCGGCCTGCTCGAGGGCGGCAAGGTGCTGAAACCGGTCAAGAAAGGCGAGTTGCTGACGTCAGACAATGCGTCGCCCGACCAGACGACGAGGCTGTTCGCCTTGCGCCGGCTGCAGGATGAGATGCTGTACGGGGCAAGCTGAGGATTTACTTCCCCAATTCAACCGACCTGAGCCGCGCAGCCTCCACCGCCTCTGTGAGAAGGCGCGTCAGCCGATCCTCGCCCATCAACACGTCCAGCGCTGCGGCCGTCGTCCCCTTGGGGCTGGTGACCTGCTGGCGCAGCACGGCCGGTTCCTCGCCGCTTTCGGCGGCGAGCGAGGCGGCGCCATAGACGGTCTGCATGGCGAGCAGCTTGGCGGTCGCCGTCGGCAGACCGGCCTTCTCGGCTGCCACGGTCAGCGCTTCGATGAAATGGAAGATATAGGCCGGCCCTGATCCGGACACGGCGGTCACCGCATCCATCAGGCCTTCATCGTCGATGGTGGCCACTTCGCCGCTTGCCGACAAAAGGTCGGCGACGAAGCGCTTGGTGTCATCGGACACGAGCTTGTTGGAGAACACCACCATCATGCCCTTGCCGATCGCCGCGGGCGTGTTGGGCATGCAGCGCACGATCGGCGCGCGGTTGCCCAGGATTTCCTCGAAGGTGGCGGCAGGCGTGCCGGCAGCGATGCTGACAAAGGTGGTGCGGCCGTCGCCGAAACGCTTGTAGGCGGCCGTGACG
>NZ_RZPW01001400.1:0-593 GCF_003998455.1 Mesorhizobium sp. M7A.F.Ca.CA.001.08.2.1
GTGCCGCCACTGTCGTGACGATGGCCGCCACATTGGGCAAAGAGGTTCGCGGATGGGGCGCGGCCGCTGAAAGGGCGTCCCCCAGCCCATCAGCCGGAGACGCCGTGCCGTTTCGACGATTGGCCACGTGATGCCTCCCTGCCAAATGCCATGATCGGGCATATAGAGCGGACGTGCAACTTTAGCCAACGATGAAATACGCCTCGCTCACAGGCAATGATCCGGCCCGCACCGGCCGCTCCCGAAGGGCTAAATGGAAGTCAGGCTCGCCCGATCGGATCAGCGCGCCGCATGCCTGGCCAGCGCGTGCTCGATCAGCACGTCGATGGTCTGGCTGTAGCCGATGCCTGAGGCGGCAAGCGCCTTGGCATACATCGAGATGTCGGTGAAGCCGGGAATGGTGTTGACCTCGTTGACAAGCAGGCTGCCGTCGGCGCGCAGGAAGAAATCGACGCGCGCCATGGCTTCGCAGCCAAGCGCCTGGAACGCCTGCCGCGCCATATCCCTGGCCTTTTCGGCCACATCGGCCGGGACATCGGCGGGCACCTTGACCAGCGCGCCGTCGGCATCGAGATATTTGGCCTCATAGGTGT
>NZ_RZPW01001401.1:0-593 GCF_003998455.1 Mesorhizobium sp. M7A.F.Ca.CA.001.08.2.1
ACTCTGGACTCGGTCCTGATGTTCTTCCTGGTGAGCGGAACATATCTCGCCTCCGGACGTCATGTTCCTTTGCTGGACGAGCCGGCACTTGCACCAGTCACGCAAGACCTTTCTCGGGCAAGGCCATGAAGGTTCTGGTCACGGGCGCGACAGGTTTCATCGGGCGTCTTGTCGTGCGCCACCTTCGCGAAGCCGGTGTCGAGCTTCGCCTCGCCTCCCGCCATCCCGAGAGGCTTGGTTCGGAGAACGAGACTGTGCCGATGCCCGGCTTCGATGCGCCGGCCGCCGCCTTCCTGGAACTGACCCGGCATATGACTGACGTCGTTCATTGCGCTGGCCTCAACAATGATCGGGGAAATGCAACCGAAGCCGATTACCAGGCGGCCAATGTGGAACTGAGCGCAAGGCTGGCGCATGCAGCGGCGGCCCAGATAAGCGGACGTTTCATTCATCTCTCCTCAATCCGGGCGGTGATCGGCGCGCACGTCAGCGCAACGATCGACGAGGACACGCTTCCTGCTCCACAATGCGCCTATGGACGCTCGAAGCGCGAAAGCGAGATCACGGTTTTGGACGCCTATGCGTCGCATGGC
>NZ_RZPW01001402.1:0-592 GCF_003998455.1 Mesorhizobium sp. M7A.F.Ca.CA.001.08.2.1
ACCGTTCCGTAGCGCGCCAGAAAGCCGAACAGATTGAAACCGCGGGCGCCGGCGTCGTTGGCAGGGGATGGTGTGGCCAGATCGCTCAAGCTGCCGCCTCCACCGGCGAACCGCCATGCGCCATCGCCGCGAGTACGTCCTCCACGTTGGCCGCCTGGCCTTCCAGTTCGGCCACGCTCACCCCTTCGCGCAGCACGAATATGCGATCCGCCCCTTCCATTACCTCCTCGATTTCCGAGGAGATCATCAGGACGCCGAGCCCATCGTCGGCAAGCTTCAGAATGAGGCGCTGGATCTCGCCTTTAGCCCCGACATCGATGCCGCGTGTCGGCTCGTCGAGGATGAGCAGCTTCGGGTTCATCGCCAGCCACCGGGCCAGCAGCACCTTTTGCTGGTTGCCGCCTGAGAGTTCGCGGACCTTCTGGTTGGGACCGGAGCATTTGATGCCGAGGTCGCGAATGAAGCGCGCGACGATCTCGCGCTGCCGGTCTTCGTTCAGGATGCCGTTGCGACTGATCTTCGGCAGCAGTGCCAGCGTTATGTTTTCCGCCACCGTCATCTCCGGCACGATGCCTTCGGCTTTGCGGTCTTC
>NZ_RZPW01001403.1:0-591 GCF_003998455.1 Mesorhizobium sp. M7A.F.Ca.CA.001.08.2.1
GGTAGAGTCCCGGCCGTCCGCTGATCGTGCCGAGGCCATATTGGCTGGCAGCACCTTTCGCCATCGCCTCCTGAAAATAGTGCCGGAAATTATAGTCGATGCCGACAAAGCTGGTCGGTTCGCCGGCATTGCTGGCTGATATGGCGATGCCTGCCGTATCGATGACATAGATGGCGGAGGCCGAGGCATCGCCGGCAATCGCCTTGAGCTTGTCGTTGAGGGCCGCTTCTTGCATCTTCCCGGCCCGGCGCAGCGCGCCCCGCACAGCATCGTCGCGGGCCAGCACCAAGGGAACCAGGCGCTGCTTTTCGATTTCGCCGGTCAGCGTTCCCGCCGCCAGCGGCAGAGCGGCAAGTGCTGTGTCGCGCAGATTGTCGGCCGCCTGGCCGGAGGCGATGCGCCCGGCGATGGCGATCGCGCCAGCCAGGACGGCAAGGGCTGCGACCACGGCAAGCCAGCGGCCATCGCGCAGCCGGGCCACCGCCTCGCGCAGCAACTCACGGCCGGCAAACCCTTGGGATTCGCTATCGGTGCCTGCCTGCGGCGTCTGCCCTCTCCCTTTTCTTCGCGGCTTTCCGGTCAGTGTAATGC
>NZ_RZPW01001404.1:0-591 GCF_003998455.1 Mesorhizobium sp. M7A.F.Ca.CA.001.08.2.1
TGATGGCAGCGTTCGTGTGGGGTCGCTATCGATATGATCTGGTCGCGGCTGTGGCACTGTTGCTTGCTGTCGCGGTTGGCATTGTGCCTTTTGACGAAGCCTTCAGCGGGTTCAGCGACGATATCGTGATTATTGTCGGCAGTGCTCTGCTGGTGAGCGCAGGGATAGCACGCTCGGGTATCATGGAGGCAGCGATCAAGCGCTTTGCTCCGAAATTATCGGGAGTTCGGTCGCAACTGGCGCTGCTGGTGATCGTGGTCACGATCCTCTCTGCCTTTGTAAAGAATATCGGGGCGCTCGCTATCATGATTCCGATCGCCTTCCAGTTCGCGCGCCGGTCTAACATTTCACCCTCGATATTCCTGATGCCCATGGCATTCGGGTCACTGCTCGGCGGACTAATGACGCAGGTGGGAACATCACCCAACATCGTAGTGTCCCGAGTGCGAGAGGAGCTGATCGGAACCGCCTTCACAATGTTCGACTTCACACCTGTTGGAGCTGCCATAGCCGCTGCCGGAACGATCTTCCTGCTGTTTTTCTATTGGTTGTTGCCGGTGCGCGAAAAGCATGGCGGGTCACTGAATGAAG
>NZ_RZPW01001405.1:0-589 GCF_003998455.1 Mesorhizobium sp. M7A.F.Ca.CA.001.08.2.1
AACCGAGCCGGCGCCAAACGCCGCGTCAACGGCGGTCTCGATCTCGTCGGCTGCTTCCAGGCAGGCCTCGCTGCTATGGCGGGCGCCGAGCCAGTCGAGCATCATGGCGGTCGACAGGATCATCGCGACCGGATTGGCGATGCCCTGGCCGGCAATGTCGGGCGCGGTGCCATGGCAGGGCTGGAACAAAGCGTGGTCGTCGCCGATATCGGCCGACGGCGCGAAGCCCATTCCGCCGACGAGCCCGGCCCCCAGGTCCGACAGGATGTCGCCGAACATGTTCTCGGTGACCATCACGTCGAAATCCCACGGCCGGCGGATGAGGTCGAGCGCGGTGGCGTCGATCGAATGCTGGGCCGCCGTGACGTCGGGATGCTGCGAGGCGACCTCGAAGAAGATCTTGCGCATGAAGGCGAACGACCGGAACACGTTTGACTTGTCGATGAGCGTCACCGTGCCCTTGCGCTTGCGCCGCCGGGCGCGTCGCTCGGCGAGCTTGAAGGAGAAGTGCGACACCCGCTCGGTGACGTCGCGCGTGATCCGCATCGTGTCGGTGGCGACCTTGTCGTCGGTCACGATGCCCTTGCCG
>NZ_RZPW01001406.1:0-587 GCF_003998455.1 Mesorhizobium sp. M7A.F.Ca.CA.001.08.2.1
CTGTTATCCGCAGCCACCCGATCTGGATCGAAGCCGCCACGCTGGACGCCTCGACGT
Source organism: Mesorhizobium sp. M7A.F.Ca.CA.001.08.2.1 (assembly GCF_003998455.1). Taxonomy (NCBI): domain Bacteria; kingdom Pseudomonadati; phylum Pseudomonadota; class Alphaproteobacteria; order Hyphomicrobiales; family Phyllobacteriaceae; genus Mesorhizobium; species Mesorhizobium sp. M7A.F.Ca.CA.001.08.2.1. Next base: position 58 of record NZ_RZPW01001406.1, read on the forward strand.
CAGGGCAAGGGTTGCCGCAACGCATCGAGGCCGGCCTTGCCGGCCGGGCGCCGGGTTTTTCTCGGCCCGCCACATTCGAACTCGCCCGTGCCGTCGACGAGCTGAAGCAGATCCTGACCGGGTTTGGGCTCGGGCGCGCAAGGGTCGGCGTCGACCTCGATTTTGTTCCCGCCGCCGATTTCTCGGTCATGCAGGCGCTGCTGCCGGCCTGCACGATGGTCGACGGCTCGGCCGTGCTCGACAGGTTGCGGGCCATCAAGTCGCCGCGCGAGATCGACCTGCTGCAGCAAGGCATCATCCTGTCGGAAGTCGGGCTGGAGCGGCTGCAGGTCGATGCGATGGCCGGCATGCGCCAGGCCGATCTCATTGCCCTCTACCGGCAAGGTGTCGCCACGGCCGCGTCCGGCCTGTCTCATACGGTCCAAACTGCCGAATATGTGACGCTGGGCGCTCGGGCCAAAGATGCCGATGCGAAAGCGATGCCTGGCGATCCGCTGAAGTGCGACATGGTCTGCACGGTCGGCGGCCTG
>NZ_RZPW01001407.1:0-584 GCF_003998455.1 Mesorhizobium sp. M7A.F.Ca.CA.001.08.2.1
CCGCGTCACCTATGTCGGCGAACTGGGCTGGGAACTGATCGTGCCGACAGAATTCGCCGTCGGCGTCTATGAGGCGTTGCATGAGGCGGGCCGTGAATTCGGTCTGCTGGACGCCGGCTACTATGCGCTCGATGCCTTGCGCATCGAAAAGGGTTTTCGCGCCTGGGGCAGGGAGTTGACGCCTGATATCGACCCCTGGCAGGCCGGGCTTGGCTTCGCCGTGGCGATGGACAAGCCAGGTGACTTTATCGGACGCGACGCGCTGGTTGAGACGAAGCCATCGGCAGCACCGGCAAGACGCATCGTGCTGTTCACGCTCGATGATGCCGAGCCGATGCTGTGGGGCGGCGAACTGATCCTGCGCGACGGCAAGCCGGTCGGCGAAATCCGCTCGGCCGCCTACGGCCACACGCTTGGCCGCTCGGTGGCGCTCGGCCTGATCGAGAACGAGGCGGGCGTCGACGCTGCATTTCTCACCGGTCGTCGTTTCGAGATCGACCTTGCCGGCGTTCGCCATGCCGCGACAGCACATCTGCGCAGCCCCTACGACCCGAAGTCGGAGCGGGGGAAGGCTGATGCGGTGG
>NZ_RZPW01001408.1:0-584 GCF_003998455.1 Mesorhizobium sp. M7A.F.Ca.CA.001.08.2.1
GACCGAGCGGACCTGCTCGTAGCCGGTCACCATCAGAAACGTAGGCGCGCGCCCGTAGGACTTCGAACCGACGATGGCAAAGCCGGGTTCGGGATGCCTGAGCTCTTCGATGCCATGCGGCGGAACGGTGCCGCAGGAATGGAAATTCGGATCGATCAGCGGAGCCAGCGCTGGCGGCGCTTCGACGGCGGGATCGAGCGCGATGCGGATCTCGCTCAGGAACGACAGGTCCGGACGGAACCCCGTTGTGACGACGATGCGATCGACCGCGAGGTCGAGGGGCTTTCCTGCCAGCATGGCATAGACCGCTAAGCTGTCGCCGTTCATGTCGATGCGGTCCACGGCGAAGGATGTCAGCATGTTCAGCCGCCCGTCTTCCATCGCCTGCTTGGCTGCTAGGCCAAGCGCTCCACGTTCAGGCAGCTGGTCGTTCAGGCCGCCGCCGAGGAGCCTTTCGACGCTGCTATGCCGAAGCGCCCAGAAGATTTCCGTGCCAGGGGCCTCGCCCTGAAGCTCCATGAGCGCCAGCGCGACGTTGATCGCGGAATGGCCGCCGCCGATGACGAGGATGCGCTTACCCGCAT
>NZ_RZPW01001409.1:0-581 GCF_003998455.1 Mesorhizobium sp. M7A.F.Ca.CA.001.08.2.1
GGTGCGGAAGACGCGCGCGCCACCGCGTCGGGCATGGCGGCGGTAACGGCCGCCCTTCTGTGCAGCGCCAAGGCCGGCGACCATATCGTGGCGGCACGCGCGCTGTTCGGCTCCTGCCGCTGGGTGGTCGAGACGCTGGCGCCGAGATACGGCATCGAGGCGACGCTGGTCGACGGCACCGACATCGCCAACTGGGAAAAGGCGGTCAAGCCGAACACCAAGCTGTTCTTCCTGGAAAGCCCGACCAATCCGACGCTGGAAGTGGTCGATATCGCCGCTGTCGCTTCGCTTGCCAATTCGATCGGCGCCAGGCTGATCGTCGACAATGTCTTCGCCACGCCCCTGCAGCAGAAGCCCTTGCAGCTCGGCGCCCATATCGTCGTCTATTCGGCGACCAAGCACATAGACGGCCAGGGGCGCTGTCTCGGCGGCGTCATCCTGTCGGACAAGAAGTGGATCGACGAGAACCTGCACGACTATTTCCGCCATACCGGCCCAAGCCTTTCGCCTTTCAACGCCTGGACGCTGCTGAAGGGCCTGGAAACGCTGCCGCTGCGCGTACACCAGCAGACGGAAAGTGC
>NZ_RZPW01000140.1:0-10263 GCF_003998455.1 Mesorhizobium sp. M7A.F.Ca.CA.001.08.2.1
ATGGGCACCAATGCCGTCGGCGCCATGGTCGTTGCCGGACCGGAGGGGTTCGTGAAGAACCAGTACCGGAAATTCAACATCCGCTCGACCGAGATCACGCCTGGCGACGATTTCGGCATGATGCGCGAGGTGATGGAACGGCGGTTTTCGCGGTTGCTCAAGGAGCATGGCGATGTCCCGGCTGGGGATGCAGCCGACGGTTCGGCAGACGATATGGAGGACGATATCTCCGGCAGCTTCCCGGCCTGGCCCGATGTCATCCTGATCGACGGTGGCCAGGGCCAGATGACCGCAGTGCGCAAGATCCTTTCGGATCTCGGCATCGAGGACCGCGTGGTTGCCATCGGCATCGCCAAGGGCCAGGACCGCGATGCCGGCCGCGAGCGGTTCTTCGTCAAAGGCAGGGACTCGTTTTCGCTACCGGTCCGCGACCCCGTGCTCTATTTCGTCCAGCGGCTGCGCGATGAGGTTCACCGTTTCGCGATCGGCTCGCATCGGGCTCGCCGCAAGAAGGAAATGGTCAAGAGCCCACTTGATGAGATCAGCGGCATCGGTCCCGGCCGCAAGCGGGCATTGCTGCTGGCATTCGGCACCGCCAAGGCGGTCAGCCGCGCGGCCATCGAGGATCTGCGGAAAGTCGACGGGATTTCCGAGCAGGTGGCGAAACTGGTCTACAATCACTTCCACGAGAGTTGAAAAATCTGGCACTTTCATCTGGCCTGTCGAATCTGGCCTGTTGACCCCCCACATTCGCTTCTGATTTGAGTAGGCAGGCAGAAAGAGTTTCCCGGATATGGCCAAGCGCGCGTTCAACCTGCCCAACATGCTCACCTACGCCCGCATCGTCGCGGTGCCGATGGTGGTGCTGTGCTTTTTTCTCGAAGGACATCTGAAGTCGAGCGACTTTGCCCGGTGGTCGGCGCTGATCATCTTCCTGCTCGCCTCGATCACCGATTATCTGGATGGCTATCTGGCGCGCGCCTGGCAACAGACCTCCAACATCGGCAAGATGCTCGACCCGATCGCTGACAAGCTGCTGGTCGCCACCTGCCTGCTGCTGCTGGCTGCGGACACCGATCGCCATGCGGGCATTGCCGGCTGGTCGTTGTGGGCGGCGATCATCATCCTGTGCCGCGAAATCCTCGTCTCGGGCCTGCGCGAATATCTGGCGGCGCTGAAAGTCTCGGTGCCGGTGACGCAGCTGGCAAAATGGAAGACCGCCATCCAGATGGTCGCCATAGCGTTCCTCTTGGCCGGACCGGCCGGCGACAAGATCTTTCCGCTGACCACCCAGACCGGGCTGGTGCTGCTGTGGATCGCGGCGTTGGTCACACTCTACACCGGCTACGACTATTTCCGCGCCGGCCTCAAGCACATCATGGACGAGTGAGATGACGACCCGGCTCATCTATTTTGCCTGGGTGCGCGAGCGCATCGGCATGCCCGAGGAAGACGTCGACTTGCCGGCTGGCATCGAGACGGTCGCCGATCTCCTGCGCTGGCTGAAATCGCGCGGCGAGGGCTACGAGCACGCGCTGCAATATCCTGACGTCATCCGTGTCGCTATCAACCAGGAGCATGTCGAGCACCGCGAGAAGATCGCGGGCGCCCGCGAAATCGCGCTGTTCCCGCCGATGACCGGGGGCTGACATGGCCGGCGCGGTCTTACCTGTCGTGCGCATTCAGCGCCAAGATTTTGACGTCGCGGCCGAAATCGCCAGACTGACGCAAGGCCGCGCCGATATCGGCGCCGTGGTGAGCTTCTCAGGCCTTTGCCGCGACGAGCAGGGCGCGCTCTCAGCGCTCGAGCTCGAACACTATCCCGGTATGGCCGAAGCAGAAATCGCCCGCATCGCTGCTGAAGCGGTCGAGCGTTGGCCGTTGCAGGGGCTCACCGCCATCCACCGCCACGGGAAGATCGCGCCCGGCGAGAACATCGTGCTGGTGGTGGCAGCCTCCGCGCACCGCCATGCGGCGTTCGAGGCGGCGAATTTTCTCATGGACTATCTCAAATCGCGCGCGCCCTTCTGGAAGAAGGAGCATCGGGCTGACGGCTCGGAGGGTGGCTGGGTTGAGGCCAAGGAAGCCGATGCAACGGCCGCGCAACGCTGGAAAGCGTCCGAATAAGATCCGCCGCAGCCATGCATTGACCGCAATCCTTTGGCCAATTGGCGGAATTGGTCAGCCTGGGCATTGGCAACCCGTGGCATTGGCAGCCCAGGGCATTGGCAGCCCGGGGTGAGGGAGATGGTCATGCTGGACAGGATCGCGGAGTTCTTCATCTTCGGTTTCGTGCCTCTGGTCGTCGGCATATTGGCCGTTCCTGAGCAGTCTGTTGCCGCCGAAAAGGCAGTGAGAGGCGAAGTGATCTATCGCGAGCGCATTGCCTTGCCGCCCAGTGCCGTGCTCTCTGTGCAACTTGCCGATGTGTCGCTGGCCGATGCGCCGGCCACCATTATCGGCGAGCAGAAAGTGAAGCCGACCGGCCAGGTGCCGATCAGCTTCGAGATCAAATTCGACCCTTCCGTCATCCGGTCGCAGATGACTTACGCGTTGCAAGCCCGCATCACCGTCGACGACAAGCTCCTGTTCATCTCCGATATGCGCCATCAGGTCGATCCGCTGACCGACGTGCCGCAGACCATCATGCTGAAGATGGTCGCCCCAAACGCCGAGCCGACGGTTTCGGTCTTCGACCAGCTCTGGCTGGTCGACTATGTCGACGGCATCGGCGTCATCGCTGCCCCGCAAGCGACATTCAGGGTCAGCGAGGCCGGCAAGGCGGGCGGCAGCGGCCCCTGCAACACCTATTTCGCCACCGCCAAGGTCAATGGGCAAACGATCGTGATCGGAGACATCGGTTCGACCTACAAGGCCTGTGCGCCAGAGGTGATGGCCGAGGAAAAGGCGCTGTTCGATGCGCTGGCCAAGGCGGCGTCATACCGTGTCGAGGCCGGCAAGCTCATCATATCAGGCAAGGATGGCCGCGAGATCCTGCGCTTTAGCGCGGCGAGCTGACCCCCAACGAAAAAGGCCGGCGAAACGCCGGCCTTCTTTTTACGGAATCCAAGGTCTGGATCGTCGGCTCAGCCGACGATCTCGGTGTCCGAGAACCAGTACTTGATCTCTTCTGCCGCGGTCTCCGGTGCGTCGGAGCCGTGCACGGAGTTTTCGCCGATCGACAGCGCATGAACCTTGCGGATGGTGCCTTCGGCGGCGTTGGCCGGGTTCGTGGCGCCCATCACTTCGCGGTTCCTGGCAATGGCGTTCTCGCCTTCCAGCACCTGGACGACGGTCGGTGCCGACGACATGAATTCAACCAATTCGCCGAAGAAAGGACGGTCCTTGTGGACGGCATAGAAGCCTTCCGCTTCGCGGCGGCTCATCCAGACCCGGCGCGAGGCGATGACGCGCAGGCCTGCCTCTTCCAGCATCCTGGTGATGGCGCCGGTGAGATTGCGCCGGGTTGCGTCCGGCTTGATCATGGAAAATGTGCGTTCGAGCGCCATGGGTCGTCCTTGTCTGAGAATGGAATTGAGAGTGGCGGGCTCTATACAAGCCGCCCGGCCCATTGCCAAGGGCCCCCGATCAGACGGCTGCACAGCAACGCTTTGCTTGCTATAGTCGCGTGCCGGCGCCGCGCTGAGGTCGGGCCGTATGGAGACAACATGACCATGACAGACGATCGTCAGGAACGCATTCGCAACCGTGCGCACCAGATCTGGCTGCAAGAGGGCCAGCCGGCTGGACATCATGAGCGCCATTGGCATCAGGCGGCGGCGGATGTCGACCAGGAGGACGCCACGGACAAGTCGGCAGCCAAAAAGCCAACCAAGAAGGCAGCTGGCGCCGCCAAGCCAAAAGCCGCCCCCAAGGAGGCAAAGGCTGCCACGAAGGCCGGCAAGCCAAAGAAGGCGGCCAAGTAAGTTACTGCTTTACGGCGTCAAGCCGCGGCGGCCACCTTTCGCCCCAGCCCGCCATGCAGGTCGAGGCAGCGGGCGAACCACTGCGCCACCACGTCGCCGTCGTTGAGCAATTGGTAGGGCGAGGCTATGCGCGCCCATTGCAAGGCGCCGAAGACGATATAGTCGCCAAACAGCGGCGCCGCGCCGCCGATGAACGGCTGATAGAAGAGCATCGAGCGCAATGGCTCCAGCGAGGCTCTGAAAGTGTCGAGCCCGGCCTCCCTGGCGGCCGTCACCTCCTCCAGCCTCTTGCCAAGACGCTGCTCCCGGCTCTGGCGGAAATAGACGGCGTTTTCCGCGTCCTGCATGGCATGAAGGTCCATGATGGCCGCGGTGGTCACGTAGGGATGAATGGTCACTTGCGACCAGCGTTCGATGAAGCGCGCCATCGCCTCGCCGCCTTCACCGCCAAACAGCGTCGGCCGGTCCGGATAGGCTTCATCGAGATAGAGCGCGATGGCGAAGGAATCCGCGAGGACTGTCTCGCCGTCGCGGATCACCGGAACGGTTTTCGAAACGCCGCCCTCGACAGCGGGCACCTCGAGAAAGCGCGTCGGTACGGTTGATATGTCGAGCCCCTTATGGGCAAGCGCCATCGCCACCTTCCAGCAATGCGGGCTGAACGGACGTGTGCTGTCGCGTCCGACGAGATCATAAAGCAGAATGGTCATTGGCGGCGGCTCCCGTGCGGGTTAGGTAGGCCCCGCATCGACGCGAGCCGAGGGAAGCCATGAGACAGCATTTCATGATGTTTGCGGCCTATAATCAATGGGCCAACGGTCGCATCTATGATGCCGCCGCCGAACTCGATGATGAGGAATTCAACCGCGATGTCGGCGCCTTCTTCGGCTCGATGATGGGCACGCTCAACCACCTTTTGACTGCCGACCGCATCTGGATGAAGCGCTTCACCGGGGAGGGCGACGCGCCGACGACACTGGACGCTATCCTGCATCGGGGGTTGACCGGCCTGCGGGCGGCGCGTGAAGCCGAGGACAGGCGGATCATCGATTGGGTCGGCGGCCTCAATGACAAGGCGTTGACGGGCCGGTTCACCTACATGACCGTCTCGGACATGCGCACCGTCTCGCAAAGGCTGGCGCCGGCGCTGGACCATGTCTTCAACCACCAGACCCACCATCGCGGCCAGGCGCATACGATCTTGACCATCCTGGGACGGCCAAGCCTGGGGTTGGACCTGATGCTTTTCCAGCGGACCGAGGAGGGCAGGGCTTTCGCCTGATCGGTGGCGTTGGCGTAGCCAGTCCGAAGGTTGTGCCGACCATCGCTGCATTTTGTGCTGCAGCATCGTCTTTGCATCAGTAGGCACCGGATGGATTCAGGCAGCCGTCGAAGCCTCGCCCCTGATTTCGTTGTCCAACTGGGACTGGGTCAGGGCCGCTTCCGCCATTACCCACTGCTTGAACAACTGGACCTTGCGTGCGGCAAGGCCTTTCAGCGGAGAGACAAAATACCAGCCAGCCGTGTTCGGATGATGGACGGCGAAGGGAGCCACCAGCCTTTCGGCGCGGATGTCGCTGGCCATATAGGCACGGTTGGCCACCGCAAAGCCCATCCCGGAATTGGCTGCCTCGTAGGACATCATGCACGAGTCGAAATAGATGCTCTTGGTCTCGCTGAGCACGAAGCTGGCGCCGGCGAAACCAAGCCAGGACTGCCAATTCTGGGTGCAGGTGTCGGAATGCAGCAGGGTGAAGTGCTTGAGGTCGTCCGGTGTCACCTTCGACAGCCGCTTGTCGCCGAGGACTTCGTGGAACAGCTTGCGGCTGCACACCGGTGTCAGGTCTTCGCGAAACAGCAGATCGGATTGCAGCCCGTGAAAGTGACCGTCGCCATAACGGATTTCGAGATCGAATTCCGAGGCCGTGAGCTCATGCGTCGCGTAGGAGGTTGAGACCCGCATCACGATATCGGGATATTGCTGCTGGAACAGCGGCAGGCGCGGAAACAGCCAGCGTGCCGCAAAGGTCGGCAGCACCGATATTTTTAGCACATGCTCCTGCGATTGCCCGGTCGCTTCCATGCTGGCGGCGACGATTCGCTCCAGCGCCTCGCGAACGCGCGAGACATAGGTCTCGCCCTCCGGCGTCAACGACACCGCATTGCCGCCGCGCTGGAAAATCTTGAAACGAAGCTGATCCTCCAGGCTTTTCACGCGCTGGCTGACCGCTGAAGCGGTAATAAACTGTTCTTCACCGGCGCGCGTGAAATTACCGTGCCTTGCAGCACTTTCCACGATTTTCAGCGAATTGAGGTTGACCTGACTGAGCAGACGCACGGTTTCGACCTTAAGCTTGGCTTACACTAGCACCAGCATTCCTAATTTTACAGGGGTGGGTGAATTAATCGACTGTTTACCAAGTGTTGCCCCCATCCTGGAGAAGTACAATGAACGCCCATACCATTCCCGAACTGCGTTATGCGATGAGCCGCGAAGCCATTATCGGCCATGAAACCGCCTGGAAAGTGTCGAGTTTCGGTGTCGCGCAATATCTGCACGGCTATGACCCGGCACTGCTTGCCGCGATCGAGGAGGCTGCCCTGAAGCTCAAGGCCAGCCATGCCGTGCACAAGCACCTCGATCTGACCTTCATCACCGGGGCCGACCGTTTCATCCCCGAGATCAGGGAATTGCTGCATGACAAGCTGCGCCTGGAGCGGCTGTCCGACATGATGGGCACCAAGCTGGAGCCCTATCCGCTGTCGATCGTCGGCTCGACGGTCACCTTCATGAATCCCAGGGACGGCGCCGTGGAGTGGCATTGCGATGGCGTTCCGGTCACCGAGCTCATTCCGCTGTCGATCAGCAATCCGCTGGTCGGCGGCCACCTCGAAATCTATTGCGACGACTCCGAAACCGGCCGCGCCATTCTCGAATCCGGCCGCGAGATCCCGCGCAACAGTGTCATGCGCATCGATCACAAGATGAACTACGCGACGCTCGGCCAGTTCCTGGGCGTCCTGCATCGCACCGCGCCGATCCGGTTCGGCGAGCGCGTCACGCTGGTGCTCAACCAGCGCTCGGTGGCCAAACCCTATGTCGACGACAACAGAATGTTCTATCTCGCCGCCGACAATGACCACGACCGTGAGTGGGTCAGCGAACTGGCCGAAGATGTCTGGACCAACCAGCTCCCGGCCTACCGTCGGTTCGAGGCGGAGCATCCCGTGCCCGCCGCCGTCGATGCTCCGGTTCCGGGCGGAGCCAGGGAATCATGGTAGTGAACCATGATCCCGAAAAGTCGGAACCAGTTTTCGGACAGGATCATGGTCGAACAGCAAAATAGAATCCCATGCCGATTGTTTCGGCAGGGATCCGGCTCGATATCCGCGTTGGTCTTCGCTGCCGGTGCGGTGGCGTTGTGGTCCACCAATGCCCTGGTCGGCAAATCCCTGCTGGCCGGCCACCCGGTGTCGCAGGTCCAGTTCCTGCAATTTGCAGGCGCTGCACTCGTCTTCGCCGCCATCCGATTGATGAGCCGGGCCATCCGATTGATGAGCCGGGAAAGAGTAGCACCGGTCACGGCCGGGGCGGCGTTCATCTCTCTCGCGGTCGGCTTCATCGGTCTGGTCGGCACCATGGTGCTGCAATACATCGCCTTCGCTTCGATGCCGGTGATCGAGGCCAATCTGGTCGCCTACACCTGGCCGTTGATGGTCGCGGCGGCAGTCATTGCCTTGGAAAATCCGCGGCGTCCGGCACTGTTGGGTCTCGCCGCGGTGGTAGGCTTCATCGGCGTCGCACTGGTGATTTCGGGAGGGCGCAACCAATCCTGGTTCGAGGGCGATCTGGTCGGATATCTCGCCGCATTCGGGTCGGCGCTGTGCATGGCCTTATATTCGATCATGGTGGGACGGGTCGCCACCCCAGCCGATCGCCTGTTGCTGCCGTCATCGTTGATCGGCGTCGCTTTGACGTTTCTGTGGTGCGCTCGCGACGGTTTCACCTGGCCCATCGGCGCGGACCTGGCTCTCGGCCTTTATCTCGGCGCCGGTCCGATGGGCTTGGGCTACTATTTCTGGTCGCGCGCCTTGAAGCTTGAAGGCAGCGGCAGGGTCGCGGTGGTCGCCTATCTCACGCCGATCGCCTCGACCCTGCTTTTGACCTTGTCCGGCGAACGGCTGACGCTGACGGCCATTGTCGGAGCCATCCTCGTCATCGGCAGTTGTGTCGCGGTCGGTGTGGAACGTTCGGAGGCCGAAAGCCATGTTTGACGAGAATGAGCGTCTGGCCATTCAGGAAGCGCATTGGCTGATCGACGAATTCGGCGCCGAGGCGCCGCTTTACGCCGCGATGAGGGCCGAAAAGGCGATAGAACAAAAGGATTTCGCGCGCTGCGCCCGCTGGAAGCGTATTCTGGAGATATTGGACGAAAGTCCTGCCGCTAAGTCTGCTGGTTCCAAGTATTAGATTTTCTAATTTGCACGGCGTCGATTTCGCATGAATGCTATTTTGGCCGATTCTTCATTCTTTTATGAGACTTGGCGGTCCGTTGGGGGACGCGGTTAAAGAGATACATCGACACAAGTCTTCGCTGGGGTGGAGGATTTTGTCGCAAATAAGGTGAAAGAATTGTCAAATATCGATGATAAGACCGTTATCGAGCTGACGGCCGATATTGTCTCGGCCTATGTAGGCAACAATCCCCTTCCGGCTTCCGGCCTGCCTGAGTTGATTGCCAGCGTCAGTGCTTCGGTTCGCAAGCTCGCTGGTGCAGTTGTCGCGGAAACACCAAACCTGGTTCCGGCAGTCAATCCGAAGAAGTCGGTATTTCCCGACTACATCATCTGCCTTGAGGACGGAAAGAAGTTCAAGTCGCTCAAGCGGCACCTGCGGACCGACTACGGCCTGAGCCCGGACGACTATCGGGCCAAATGGGGCTTGCCGCCGGACTATCCGATGGTTGCGCCGAACTACTCGGCGACGCGATCGGCGCTGGCAAAGTCGACGGGACTTGGCCGCAAGCCGGCAGCAGCGCCGGCCGCTGTCGCCAAGGCAACGAAGCGCAAGGCGACTGCCTGAGAGCAGGCAAGCCACCGTTCGGCTGCTTTGACGGCGCCCTCGCGGGCGTCGTTTCGAGGCCTTGTGCGGCCAACTGGCCCGCAAGGCCTTGCGAAGCGTTGATGTCCGGTGCAAAAGCGCGGCCATGCTGATCATCAACGACCTATCGCTCCGCATGGCCGGACGCCTGCTTCTCGACCATGCCTCGCTGACCTTGCCAGCCGGCACCAAAGCCGGCCTCGTCGGCCGCAACGGTACCGGCAAGACGACGCTGTTCAAGGCCATTACCGGCGATTTCCCGTCCGAGACAGGCTCGATCAGCCTGCCGAAGAGCACCCGCATCGGCCAGGTGGCGCAGGAAGCGCCAGGCACCGAGGATGCGCTGATCGAGATCGTGCTCAAGGCCGATCTCGAACGCACGGCGTTGCTCGAAGAGGAAAAGACGGCGACCGATCCGCACCGCATCGCCGACATCCATATGCGGCTTGCCGACATCGACGCGCACTCAGCCGAATCCCGCGCCGCCACCATTCTCGCCGGCCTCGGCTTTGATGACGCTGCGCAACGGCGTCCGGCCTCCTCCTTTTCCGGCGGCTGGCGCATGCGCGTGGCGCTCGCCGCGGTGCTGTTTGCCGAGCCCGATCTGCTGCTGCTCGACGAGCCGACCAACTATCTCGATCTTGAAGGCACGCTGTGGTTGGAAAACTACGTGTCGAAGTATCCGCACACCGTGCTTTTGATCTCGCACGACCGCGACCTGCTCAACCGCGCCGTCAACTCGATCGTTCACCTCGATCAGAAGAAGCTGACCTTCTGGCGCGGCGGCTACGACCAGTTCGAGCGTCAATACACCGAGCAGAAGGAATTGCAGGAGAAGGGCCGCGTCAAGCAGGAAGCCGCGCGCAAGCACATGGAATCCTTCGTCGAACGGTTCCGCGCCAAGGCCTCCAAGGCGAGACAGGCACAGTCGCGCATCAAGGCACTGGAAAAGATGAAGCCGATCGCGGCCCTCGTGAACGACTCGGTGCGGCCGTTCTCCTTCCCCGAGCCGGTGAAGACGGTGGCCTCGCCGATCGTGGCGCTGAACAACGTCAATGTCGGCTACACCGAGGGGCAGCCGATCCTTAAGAAGATGACGCTGCGCATCGACGCCGACGACCGCATCGCGCTGCTCGGCGCCAACGGCAACGGCAAGTCGACCTTCGCCAAACTGCTGTCCGGCCGGTTGAAGCAGGAGAGCGGCACCATGACGGTGGCGCCCGGGCTGAAGGTGGC
>NZ_RZPW01001410.1:0-580 GCF_003998455.1 Mesorhizobium sp. M7A.F.Ca.CA.001.08.2.1
GGTCAAACCAGGATCGTAGAGGAGATGGCATCGTGGATCGTGCCATAGAGGCTGTCGATGGGCTGGCGGAAGCGTCCATGCAGTCACGATGCTTTCAGCTCATCGAACCTCGGGCGCCAAAGAGTGTTCCGTTGGTTTTTGCTGAAATGGCGGGGACTTTTTCCTCCGGCGGTGATTTTCGTCGCCATGACAAAACTGTCTGACCTTGGACCTCGCATCCCCCGCAACGGGGGTAATTGCATTCGCGAAAAGGACCGCTTCTACGCGTGTCCATCTTGCGGCCAGAAAGTCGATCAGACCGATTTGCGGCAAGTCATGTGGCACGAACGGCCTGGCCACGAGCCGCTGGAGCCGGAAGACAGCGCGACGATAATCAAGTTCCCGGAGCCCCGGAAATAGCGATCAGTCGCATGTGACCCGCCGTCCATCGAGGCAGCGGGCGCGACTTCCCCCCTCGCAAAAATCAAAGGAACAAAGGTCAGATCTCGCAGTTGTGCGATCACCTGGGAGGGAACGATGTTGCATCACGAAATCGGCACTGTTTCGGACTGGTCGAAGTTGGTGGCGGACGATCCTCTCA
>NZ_RZPW01001411.1:0-577 GCF_003998455.1 Mesorhizobium sp. M7A.F.Ca.CA.001.08.2.1
ACCCCTCGCCGCTCGACATCGAGATTTCGGACATTGCGCACGGGCTCGCCCGCGTTGCCCGCTGGAACGGCCAGACCAGCGGCGAGCATGCGTTTTCGGTCGCCCAGCACTCGCTGCTGGTCGAAGCGCTGTTCTGCGACCTGGTGCCCGAGGCTTCGGCCGACGCCCGGCTGGCGGCCCTGCTGCACGACGCCCCCGAATATGTCATCGGCGACATGATCTCGCCGTTCAAATCGGTGATGGGCGGCAGCTACAAGGATTGTGAGTTACGGCTGCAGCGCGCCATCCATCTGCGCTTCTCGCTGCCTCCGGAACCAAGTGCTGCGCTGCGCAAGGAGATCAAGCGCGCCGACCAGATCGCCGCCTATTTCGAGGCAACGCTGCTCGCCGGCTTTTCGACCGCCGAGGCGACCGAGTTCTTCGGCCGTCCGCGCGGCTTCAATGCCGACCGCTTCGATTTCACGCCACGTTCGGTGACCTGGGCGCAGAACGCGTTTCTGAAACGGTTTTCGGCGATCGAGACGTCGCGGCATCAGGTTTCGGCGACCGCAATCGGCTAAAGCGCGTCGCGCTGAAA
>NZ_RZPW01001412.1:0-576 GCF_003998455.1 Mesorhizobium sp. M7A.F.Ca.CA.001.08.2.1
GCGCTGGATGGCGACCGGACATGCGACGTCGTTGTCATCGGCGGCGGCTTTACCGGCCTGTCGGCGGCAGCGCATCTGGCCAAGGCGGGCGCCAATGTCGTTTTGATCGAGGCGTATCGCTTCGGTGATGGCGCCTCCGGGCGCAATGGTGGCCAACTTGGCACCGGCCAGCGCGCCTGGGCCGAGGACCTGGAGGCCGAGTACGGCTTGTCCCGCGCCAAGGCTCTGTTTGATCTTGCCGAAGAGGCGAAGGCGCATCTCCTCGAATTCACTGCCGCCAACCAGATCGATATCGACTATATGCCGGGCCAGCTCTCGGTGGCGCACAAGCCGCGCTATGTCGATGACTACAAGGCGCATGCCGAGATCATGGCGAGCCGTTTTTCCTACCCGCATATCTCGTTCATGGATGCCAGGGAGACGGCGGAGCGGCTGGGCTCGACCGCCTATTTCGGCGGCACGCGCGACACCGGCACAGGGCACATCCATCCGATGAAGCTGGTGATCGGCACAGCGCGGGTGGCAGCGCTTGCAGGCGCGCAGCTGTTCGAGGGGACTCAATCAACCGGCATCATT
>NZ_RZPW01001413.1:0-573 GCF_003998455.1 Mesorhizobium sp. M7A.F.Ca.CA.001.08.2.1
CAGCGAGGTGTAGAACCGGAACGAGCCGACATTGAAGCTGCCGGCCAGCAGCGTCACGAAAAAACCCGGCTGGTCCCAGGATTTCAGCGGAAAGCCCTGCGTGATGTAGAGCGCTGCCCCACGCACCACGAGCAGCATCGACAGCGTGACCAGGAAGGACGAAATGCCGATCTTGGTGACGATCAGCCCGTTGATGGCGCCGATGGCGATGCACAGCAGAAGCCCGGCCAGAAGGGCGACACCTATATCCACGCCGCCGTTCTGCACCAGGAGCATGACGATGACCGGCGCCAGCCCGAACACGGCGCCGACCGACAGGTCGAACTCGCCCGCCGTCAACAGCAGCGTCATGCCGAGCGCGATGATGCCGAGCTCGGGCAGGAACGCCATCATGTTGGAGATGTTGAGCGGCGACAGGAAATTGGCATCGGCAACGGCGAACACCGCGAGCAGGACAATGAGGATGACGAGCGAGGAGAATTGCGGCGAGCGCATAAGGCTCGATCTGCGTTTCCCGACAGGCATTTCGTCTTCTGCGGCGATCATCATGACTGCTTGAACCATGCTTTGAAG
>NZ_RZPW01001414.1:0-573 GCF_003998455.1 Mesorhizobium sp. M7A.F.Ca.CA.001.08.2.1
GCTCGGCCTTGTGCCGCCGGACGCAGGCGGCACGATCGAGCTGGAAGGCAAGGCGCTGGCGCCCAGGCTGGAGAACCGCAGCGACCACCAAATCAAGGCGATGCAGATCGTCTTCCAGAACCCGGACTCCGCACTCAACCGATCGCATTCGATCCGGCATCTGATCGGACGCGCGCTGAAGCGGCTGGCGGGGCTCTCCGGCAAGGCGCTGGAGGCTCGTCTCAACGACCTTATCCGCTCGGTGCGGCTTACGGACCGGCATCTGGCTGTAAAACCGCGCCAACTTTCCGGCGGCCTGAAGCAGCGGGTCGCCATTGCCCGCGCCTTCGCCGGCGACCCGCGCATCGTCGTCTGCGACGAGCCGACCTCGGCGCTCGACGTCTCGGTGCAGGCGGCCATCCTCAATCTGCTCGCCGACCTGCAGTCGAAGGAAGACGTCAGCTACATCTTCATCTCGCATGATCTGGCCGTGGTGCGTTACCTCTCCGACAAGATCGCCGTGCTCTATCTCGGCCGCATCATGGAGCTCGGACCGTCGGAAGAGGTCTTTTCCGGGCCGCATCATCCCTACAC
>NZ_RZPW01001415.1:0-571 GCF_003998455.1 Mesorhizobium sp. M7A.F.Ca.CA.001.08.2.1
ACGCTTCAGGGATGTCGCCGCCACATTCGGCCTCGACCCCTCGGGCGAGATATCGGGGCTCCTCGAACGGCGCGATACCTGGTCCGGACGCTCGGTGCTGTGGCCGGTCGTCGGCACCGATCTGAAGATACCCGTCGACCTGGCGGCGCTGCCTGTCTATGGCCGCAGCCGCGCCTTCGAGGGTTTCCGCGGCTTCGGCGTCGCCCGCGCCAGCGACGCGGTCGTCGATCCGGAGGCCATCGGCATGGCGCTGGTGCCCAATGGCCGGGCGCCGGCAACGCCGGAACCGCAAGTCATCCAACCCGCGCCCGAACAGCCGAAGGCTGAGGAGCCCAGGGCCGAGGACGCTCAGGCATCGGATCCGTTCAAGGGCGAGGTGCCGGCGCTGACCATCGTGCCGAAACAGGAGCGGCGCTTTGCCGACAAGGTGATCCGGCTCGCCGAACATCGGCAGCCAGCCAACGACAAGGGCCTCTCGACCCTGGAACGCAGCGCCTTCCGCGAAATCGGCGAGCGGCTGAAGAAGGAGAGTGCTCCGGTCGAGCCACCAGAGACTGAGACTGCTGAGGCG
>NZ_RZPW01001416.1:0-568 GCF_003998455.1 Mesorhizobium sp. M7A.F.Ca.CA.001.08.2.1
GCCCGGTCGCTACAGGGAGCGCCTCGCGCTCGGCCCAGAGCGGCTCGATATGAGTCACGATGGGAATGCGTGCGAAATTATAGCTCGGCGGCGGCGAGGATGTTGCCCACTCCAAGGTTCCTGCGTCCCACGGATTGTTGCCGGCCGAGGTGCCTTTCAACGCGCCATGCACAAGGTTGAAGGTGAACAGGACAAAGCTCAGGAAGAAGAGTAACGCCCCAGCCGAGATGAAAAGGTTGATGTTGCCCCAGCCAAGCTCGGCCGGATAGGTGTAGACACGTCGTGGCATGCCCCACAGGCCGACCAGATGCATCGGGAAAAAGGCTGCATTGAACCCGATGAAGGCCAGCCAGAAATGCCACCGCCCGAGGCGTTCGCTCATCATGCGGCCGGTGACCTTCGGGAACCAGAAATAAGCCGCGCCAAGCAGCGGGAACACCGAGCCGCCGATCAGCACGTAATGGAAATGAGCGACGACGAAATAGGTGTCGTGGACCTGAAGATCCAGTGGCACTGAGGCGAGCATCACGCCCGTCAGCCCGCCGATGACGCAGATGAAGAAGAAGCC
>NZ_RZPW01001417.1:0-566 GCF_003998455.1 Mesorhizobium sp. M7A.F.Ca.CA.001.08.2.1
ACCGAGGTCCGTCGAGTTTCCGGTCGGTTCCGACCCACGATTGCCAACTGTCGATCGCGCCCGGCGGCGTCACCTGATGCAGCAGCGGCACTGCCAGGAAAGCCTCAGGCTCTTCCGAGGCGAGCGCCGGATAACGCGCCAGGAACGCGGGCGCGCAAACCGGGAACCACTCACCCTCGAGCAGTTTTTCGGTCACGAATTCGGGCCATTGCCCGGCTTCGCCGAAACGGATCGACAATGCCACTTCAGGCTGGTCGAAATCCCTGTAGTCGGTGGATGTCTGCAGCAGCACGCGGCCATCGGCAACCTGCGATGTGATGAGGCCGAAGCGCGGCATCAGCCATGCCTGCGCGAAGTCGTGGCTGCAGCCGACCACGAATGTATCGCTGTCGTGCGCGGTCAAATCCTCGACCGCTTGCCTGATGGTGCCGAGACCCTCGCGGATCGCTTCGGCCAGCGTGTTGCCGGCCCCGGTGACGGCGACGCGGTTGCCTCTGCGCGTGAACAGCTCGACCGACAGCTGGCGCTCGAGATTGGCGACATGCCTGCTGACCGCCGATTGTGCG
>NZ_RZPW01001418.1:0-565 GCF_003998455.1 Mesorhizobium sp. M7A.F.Ca.CA.001.08.2.1
CCCCAAGCCTCGTCCGGGTCCGCCTCTACCCGCAAGTGGGGCGGACCCACTAAATATGTTGCGGATCAAGGCGACCTGGTTTCCGAAAGCCGTTATTGCTGGTCGTTGACGGGCGTTCAAGCTGGCGCTGCTACACACCTCCTGGCAAGCACTCTATCTTGTCTGGGCCCGACCAAAGCCCGACATGGAATCGCAAAGGTCTGACCTGTGAAACAAGGAAGCCTTTTCCACATTTGGAAATGTGACCGTCGATCATCGTCCCTTCATCGTCGGTTGGTTGATACCCGCCACGGCTCGCTTGGCGTGGCGGGTACTCATTCATGGAGAGCGTATGCAGCCTGGTGAGATCATCGCGAATGTGTTTGCAGCGGGGTTGGTAAGCGTCCTGGTAGCAGTCGTTTTCCTGATTTTCGGGAACCCGCTCTGGCCTGAACGACACGTCCGGATGGTCATCATCCCGCCTGTCCATAGAATGACAACCACCGCTATCAAAAATGCCTGGCCAGACCTGCCGGACAAAATTGATTTGAACGTTTCGCGCCCGAGGCCGGCCAACGATGAGCGG
>NZ_RZPW01001419.1:0-563 GCF_003998455.1 Mesorhizobium sp. M7A.F.Ca.CA.001.08.2.1
GGCTTCCTCAGCCAGCCGGTTGGCGGCAGAAGTGCCGGTGACGCCGACCGCCGCCATGTTGAGCAGGTGGTTGTCCGGCAGCGAGGATTTGCCGCCTTGCGTCTCGCAGACAGGAATGCCGGCGCCCTCGGCGAATTTCGCCAGTTCGTCCGACGCCTGCGAATAGAGGACACCGCCGCCGGCGATCACCAACGGCTTTTTTGCACCCTTGAGCGCGGCGACCGCGGCCGCCAGTTCCTGGCGATCCGGGCGCGGCCGGCGCTGGTGCCAGACGCGCTCCGCGAAAAAACTCTCGGGATAGTCATAGGCTTCGGCCTGGACGTCCTGGCAGAGCGACAGCGTCACCGGGCCGCATTCGGCCGGATCGGTCAGCACGGCCATGGCACGGCTCAGCGCAGGAATGATCTGCTCCGGCCGGGTGATGCGGTCGAAATAGCGCGAAACCGGACGGAAGCAGTCGTTGACCGTCGCCGTGCCGTCGGAAAAATCCTCGGCCTGCTGCAGCACCGGGTCGGGGATGCGGTTGGCGAAGACATCGCCTGGCAAAAACAGGACGGGCAACC
>NZ_RZPW01000141.1:0-10258 GCF_003998455.1 Mesorhizobium sp. M7A.F.Ca.CA.001.08.2.1
GTCAGCGACTGCGACTGGTCGCGGCCGGTGAAGAAGGCGAGTTTCCTGGGGTCGGTCCGGCGGATGTTCGACAGCCGTTCCGTAGCGATAGAAAACGCCTCCTCCCACTCGATCTCGCGGAACTCGCCGGAGCCGCGCGGGCCGGCGCGCAGCAGGGGCTTCTTCAGCCTTGCCGGGCTGTAATGCTGCATGATGCCGGAGCTGCCTTTGCCGCAGATGACGCCGCGATTGACCGGGTGGTCCTTGTTGCCGTTGATGTAGCGGACCTTGCCATCCTTGATGTGCACATCGATTCCGCAGCGGCAGGCGCACATGTAGCAGGTCGTCTTGGCGATGCTGTCGGAAACGGCAGGCGAGGTGTCGACGCCGTCGCCTTCGTCAGGCGCTCGCGTGTCGGCAAGCGGGCGTTGCGATGGTGCCGAATTCGCGCCGCGCGGCGGTCCCTGCATCATGATCCGGTGGCGCCTGTACGGCGCATGGATTTGGCCCGCGTCTTCGGTCCGGGGCCGCGCATATAATGCTCTTCCGGGTGGTAGCGATCACCGGCAAGCCACCGCCTTATGCCGCGGATCCAATGCGCAAGCAGGGATCTGAAACGCCCGATCATTCTGCTCTCTGCGATCTTTCGGCGAATTTTTTCTAACTTCGCCGGAAAACTTAGAATAAAGCTATCGATCTGTCTAATCAGTTGTTCTTGTAAATTCGATCGATATTGGTTCTTAATACGGACATGACCCTGGACCAGTTGCGGATTTTCGTCGCCGTCGCCGAGCGCGGCCATATGACCAAGGCGGCGGAACTGCTGGGCATTTCGCAGTCGGCGGCATCGGCGGCCATCCGAGCGCTTGAAGAACAGCACGGCGTCCACCTGTTCAACCGCGTCGGCCGCAACATCGAGCTTGCCCAGACCGGCCATCGGTTCCTGCCCGAGGCCAAGGCCGTGCTCGAACGGGCCGCCGCTGCCCGCAATGTGCTGGAGCATGTCTCGCAGACCGTCACCGGCAGCCTCTCGATCGCCGCCAGCCAGACCATCGCCAGCTACTGGCTGCCGCGCCGGCTGGCTTCCTTCCACGAAGCCTATCCGGCCGTCAGGCTGAGCGTCTCCATCGGCAACACCAGGCAGGTCGAGGCCAATGTCCTCGATGGCGCGGCGGATCTGGGCCTGGTCGAAGGCCGCACCGAGTCCGATATCCTGCGCCGCACCAAGGTCGACGTCGACAGGCTGATGCTGGTGGTTGCCAGCGCGCATCCGGAGATCCCCGAAGTCGCGCCCGGCCGCCCTGACATCAAGGGCCTGCGCTGGATCATCCGCGAGGGTGGTTCGGGTACGCGCGAGGTGCTGGAGGATCTGGCGCGCCACGAAGGGATTTCGCTCGCCGACCTCCAGATATTCCTGGTGCTGCCGAGCAATGAAGCTATTCGCCAGGCGGTCGAGGCGGGGGCCGGCGCCACCATCATCTCCGAGCTTGTCGCGGCTCGCGCCGTGGCCGAAGGCAGTCTGAGATCGGTGCCGCTCGAACTGCCGAAACGCGACTTCGCCATGATCACCCATCGCGATCGCCAGGCAAGCCTGGCCCAGATGGCGCTCAAGGCGCATCTGGGCGCTGGGACCGCTGGAAGTGGTCTGGTGTAGTGCCACTTCAGAATCTGTCCGGCCCAGGTCTTCGCGCGGTTTTAATGTGGTTTTCGTGTGGTCCCGTTCTGGGCATCTACATATTCAGCGATGAGTTTGTGGTTGTCGGTTCAAGGTCGGTCAAACTTTTTAATGCGGAGAATAACCTATGTAATCTCCGCATCTTTTGCGGCAATTACAATTGTTCATGCGGTGAATAAGACGTATAATCTCCGCAGGAGACGCGGAGAATTATGGCAAAGTACATACACCAGTTACTCGAATGGCCGAAGTTCAATTGGAAGCCGGAGAAACTCGCCCGCCGGCTCTCGGCCGTGCGGCACAGGCAAGGTCAGCTCTTCGGCCAAATGCAGACACTGGGCTTCCCGTTGCGGCAAGAAGCTATCCTCACAACGTTGACCGAGGACGTTGTCAAATCCAGCGAGATCGAGGGCGAAATCCTCGATCGCGAGCAGGTAAGGTCGTCCATCGCGCGCCGTCTCGGCATAGAGACCGGTGCGCTGTTGCAAGTAGATCGTGACGTCGAAGGTGTTGTCGAGATGATGCTGGACGCCACACAGAAATATAGCGAACCCTTGACTGATGAGCGCCTATTCGGCTGGCACGCCGCACTCTTTCCGACCGGTCGCAGCAGCATAACGAGAATTATTGTCGGCGCCTGGCGCAATGACAAGACAGGTCCGATGCAAGTTATCTCTGGCCCGTTCGGCAAAGAGCGGGTTCACTACGAAGCGCCGGCTGCCGACCGCCTCGACAATGAAATGAGAGCGTTCCTGGATTGGTTCAGCAACAGCCTTGACCTTGATCCCGTCCTCAAGGCAGGCCTTGCTCATCTCTGGTTTGTGACGATCCACCCCTTCGATGATGGCAACGGCCGAATTGCCCGTGCTATCGCCGATATGGCGCTGGCCCGGTCCGAGGACAGCTCACAGCGCTTCTACAGCATGTCGGCGCAAATCCGCCTCGACCGTAGTGGCTACTATGACGTACTGGAGAGGACGCAGAAGAGCCCAGACCTTGATGTCACGCCGTGGCTGGAGTGGTTCCTGCAATGCCTTGGCCGAGCCATCGAGGGTGCGGAGCAAACACTATCGGATGTGCTCTTTAAGGCCGAGTTCTGGAAGCAGCATGCCGGCCAATCGTTCAATGATCGTCAGCGTGACATAATCAATCGCCTTCTGGATGGTTTCGACGGAAAACTCACCTCCTCGAAATGGGCGATCATCGAAAAATGCTCGCCAGACACGGCGTTACGCGACATCACCCAACTAATCGACATGGGCGTTCTCGCCAAAGATCGGGCGGGCGGCAGAAGTACAAGTTATCATCTCTTGCATCAAGAAACCCATTCTTAGCTGGCCCATGTGCACGCCAAGGGACAATCGGCTCCAGGAGGGTCTATCGGTATGGACGGAATCAGCCGAACTTGCGTTGCGCATCCAGCGCCAGGCCAAGTCCGACCGAGCCGAACATGTCGCCTTCGATGACGGATGCCTGCGGCACCAGCGACAGGATCTCTCGTTTGGCCAGCGGGATCGCGGTCGATCCGCCGGTCAGGAACACCGCGGTGATGTCGGACGGCTTCACCTCAGCGTCCCTGATAGTCTGCCCGACCGTTGCGGTGACCCGCTCGATGTCCCTGGCAATCGTCACGTCGAGCCCGCTGCGCGTGATTTCGGCGGTGAACTCCGCACCCGGCAGCTTCACAGCGACCTCTGCGGATGACCTGTCGGTCAGCTCTATCTTGGCCTTCTCGACACGTGCGGCCAACGCGTGTCCGTAGCGGTGTTCGACGACGTGGATGAAACGGTCGACCAGGTCGGCGCGCTCGGCCTCGTAGCGGATCTGGCGCAGATGCGTCATCGCCTTGGCGGTGTAGACCAGGTTGATGCGCTGCCATGTGGCAAGGTCTATGAAATAGCTTGCCGGCAGGTTGCGCTTGCCGTCCTTGGTCGGCGTCAAATAGCCGAGTTGCGGCATGACATGGGCGATGCTCAGCAGCCGGTCGAAATCCGTGCCGCCGATATGGACGCCCCGGCTGGCCAGGATGTCGTCCTTGCGGTCGAGCGAACGGGAGCGCTGCGGCGAGACGCGCACGATCGAGAAGTCCGACGTGCCGCCGCCCATATCGATGATCAGCGCCAGCTCCTCGCGTGTCACCTTCTGCTCGTAGTCGAGCGCCGCCGCGATCGGCTCGAACTGGAAAGCGATGTGCTTGAAGCCCTGGGCACGCGCGGCGTTCTCGAGTTCGCTTTGCGCCTTCGCGTCGGCCTCGGCATCGTCATCGACGAATTGCACCGGCCGGCCAAGAACGACGGTCTCGACCGTATCGCCGGCATCGGCTTCCAGCCTCTTCTTGAGATGGCCAAGGAACATGCCGACGATCTCCATGAAGCCGATCGACCGCGATTTGATGCGGGTCTTTTCATGCGCCCGCGAACTGCCGAGCACGCTCTTCAGCGAACGCATCAGCCGGCCTTCGATGCTGTCGGTGTAATTGGCGATGGCCTGGCGGCCAAAGCAGGTGCGGTTGTCCTCGAAGTTGAAGAACACGGCACTGGGCAGCGTGACCTGGCCGTTCTCCAGCGCGACGAGGCGCGGCTGCCCGTTGCGGACCACGCCCACGGTGGAGTTCGAAGTGCCGAAGTCGATGCCGCCGAAGGCTGGTCGCATGACAAGTTCCTGCATTTGTCGTCGGCGAGCCGACAGGCGCCATGAGAAATCGCGCGCTGTCCGGGGACGGGCTGCTCTGCCGAACCGAATTGTTTGTGTCTGCCATTTGGCTGGGGAGCGCGGTCTACCGCATGCCTCGGCAAAGGGAAACCACTTTTCGGGGAAAATCCTAATCTCGCCGGAAGATCAGCCTTCCGAGCCAGCCGGTCAGCATGGCCAGCGATATCGCGAAGACGCCGTAGAGGAAGGAATAATTGTGCGCGACACGGAAGATCGACTGCTCGAAACCGGATTTGCGGATTTCGAGCTGGGCCGAGCTTTCCTTGATGAACAGGCCGCTCTTGAACAGGAACGCGCGGGCTTTGTGGGTTCCAACCGGCACATTTGGCGCCAGCCTCACTGTGGCGCGGAAAAGGTTCTGCGACAGGAATTGCACGCCGCCGACATTCTCGCTGTAGAGCCCGGTCGCCGACTTGCGCTCCCGCAGTGCCGCCGTGAACTCCTCGATCGTCGCCGGGCTGTCGCCGGCATCGGCGGGCTGCATATAGAGGTTGGAGGCGCCGAGCGACAGCTGCTTGTAGCTGTTGGGTTCGGTGATGTCCTGCAGCGGCCGCGTCGTCGCCACCGAATAGGAGACCGGCACGTTTTCGAAGGTCTCAGAGTCCAGATTGACCCAGACGCCGAGCACCCTGTCCTTGCGGCGCACCACCACCGGTTTGGGCGGACCTTCGAGCACGACGATGACGTCGTAGCGGCCCTGGCGCGCGACGAGTGGATCCGGGTTTTCCAGCGAACCGAAGATGGTTAGATCGGCCCCGGAAAAACCGGCGGTGATCGAGACGTTGTCGGTGGAGAGACCGATCTGGATGCCTTCGGTCAGCGGGACCTGTGCCTTCGCCGGCACGGCGGCCGCAAGCAGCGACAGGACAATGGCGGTTGCGAATGTGCTGCGAGCCTTCATCAGTTGAGGCCCGCGGCAGACAGCGAATAGAGGTTGGGCGGGGTGACGAAAAGATCGATCGCCAATCGTATCGCCACCGCCAGCACCAGCAGTGCCAGCAAGGCCCTGAGCTGCTCGCCGCGCAGCCTCTGGCCGGCCTTCGCGCCGTACTGCGCGCCGGCGACGCCGCCCGCCATCAGCAGGAAGGCCAGCACGACATCGACTGTCTGGTTGGTGGTGGCGTGGACCAGCGTCGTATAGGCGGAGGTGAAGATGATCTGGAACAGCGAGGTGCCGATGACGACATTGGTCGGCACTTTCAGCAGATAGATCAGTGCCGGCACCATGATGAAGCCGCCGCCGACGCCCATGATCGACGACAGGAAGCCGATGCCGGCGCCAAGGCCAAGGACAGGGATGACGCTGACGAACAGTTTTGACGCCCTGAACCGCATCTTCAGCGGCAAGCGGTGGATCCAGTTGTGCTGGCCGGATTTCTTCAGCACCGGCGCCGCACCGCTGCGCGTGGCGCGCAGCGCATTGACGCTTTCGACCAGCATCAGCCCGCCGACAGTGCCGAGCAGCACGACGTAGAGCAGCGAGATGAACAGGTCGAGCTGGCCGAGCCTGCGCAGGAAGGCGAAGACGTAGATGCCGCCGGTGGAACCGACAATGCCGCCGGCCAGCAACACCCCGCCGAGCTTGAGGTCGAGCGTACCGCGCTTCATGTGCGAAAGGACGCCGGAGACGGAGGAGGCGATGACCTGGTTGGCGCCAGTGGCTACAGCGATCGCCGGAGGGATGTTGTAGAAGATCAAGAGCGGCGTGATGAGGAAGCCGCCGCCGACGCCGAACATGCCCGACAGGAAACCCACCGCCGCGCCCATGGCCAGCAGGACGAAGATATTGACGGAAATTTCCGCGATCGGGAGATAGATGCCCACCCGTCAGTCTCGATCAGTTCTGCCTGTCGGCGAATGCAACCGTTGCGGGCATCTTGGACCGACAAGCCAATTCGTTCTTGCGCCGGAGGTGCTGCGAAGTCAAACCGCGCTACGCCGCCGAAACAAAAAACATCTCAATCAGTTAACAGGCGAATGTGTGGCAAGGGCGTCGTGGAAGCGACGCCTCTGCCGTTATTTGCGCGCCAGCAGTGCCTTCACCAGGTTTTCGTCGACTTCGCCGGTCGCCGCCATCTTGTTGTCGGTCTGGAAAGCCATGATCGCGGTCTTCGTTTTCTGGCCCATCTTGCCGTCGGCGCCGCCGGCGTCGTAGCCGTTCTTGTTGAGAATGCGCTGGATGTTCTGGACGGCCTTCTTCATGTCGATGCTGGCGGTCGTCTGCGGCGCGCCGTCCTGCCAGGACTCGGGAATGTCGGCCGAGTTGGCTGCCGCATCCAGCGGCTTGGCCTTCCACAGCTCGGTCGCGGCGCGGGCGCGCTCGAGCTGCTCGGGCCGCAGCGCATTGGCGATCTCGTCACGCTTGGCCGCCGCATCCTTGTCGCCGGTCTTGGCGACGAGCGCGAACCATTTGTAGGACTCCTCGAGGTTCTGCTTCATGCCGACGCCCTTGGCGGCGAGGATGCCGAGATTGAACTGGCTGTCCTTGACGCCGACGTCGGCCGCCGCCTGGAACCAGTGCGCGGCCGATTCATTGTCGGTCACGCCGTCAGCCGCCATGGCAAACAGCACGGCCAGATTGTGCATGCCGCTGGCGTTGCCCTGTGCCGCGGAAAGCTGGTACCAGGTCTTCGCCTTCTTGATGTCGCGCGCGACGCCGATGCCCTTTTCGTAGAAATTTCCGATACGGTATTCGGCCGGCGCGAAGCCGAGTTCCGCCGATTTCTCGTACCATTTGGCCGCTGCCGCCATGTCTTCCTTGACGCCGCGCGACTCGGCATAGCGCGAGCCGATTTCGAACAGCGCCTTGGCGTCGCCGCTGGCAGCGGCATCACGCAAGGCGGCCGGGCCGGCGTCAGCAGGAATGTCGAATTTTGCCGTCGTCGCCGGCGAAGCGTCCACCGGCGGAACCGCGCCCGTGGTGTCCTTGGCGGTGGTCGGCTCTGTCGCCACAGGCTGGATGCCGGTGGCGGTATCGGTATCGGCAGGTTCGGCGGCGACCGGAACGGTCGAGGCCGGCGCAACCGAAGCTGTCGTCGTCTCGGACACCGCTGGGTTCGCATCGGCCGATGTAGCCAAGGCGACGGGGGCGGGAACCGGTTCTGCGATCGGCGCGGCACCCGTCGACGGCTCGGCGCCTGGCGGCGTGGCAATCATGCTTTGCGCGGCCATGTCGTCCTTGGTTGCCGGTGCGGATGGCTCGGCCTGTCTGACGGTGCGGTCAGGCATGCTTTCCACTGCCGCGGGCTGCGCGTCCGTCTTTGGCTGGCTCGCGGCATCGAGCGAGGCGGTTTGTACCGGCTGCGAGGCGACGATCGGCGCAACGTCGTTGCTTGCCACCTGGGCGGGATCGGCGAAGAAGGCCTTGCCCAGTTGCAGGGCGCCCAGCGCCAGCAGGATCGCGGTTGTCCCCATCAGGATCGGCTTGCGCCGTGCCTTGAGCAGGTCGCCGATCCGCAGTGCCTTCACCGGTCCGGTCACCGTCGACTGGCGCTTCAGCGCATCGGCCTCGGCGGCCGCGGCCTGCGCCGCGCGCCGGGCAGCGGCGATGAAATCCGATTTCGCGGCATCGGTGTCGCTGGGCTTGGCCGGCTGGCCGCGCTCGTCACGCACGCGCTTCATGATGGCATTGAGGTCAGGTGCGCCGGAGCCGGGCTCCAGCGGCCGGTTGGCCATTTTCGGATCGAGCGGCTCGTCGAGATCGACGCTCGGTATTGGGGCACTCGGCGCTGAGCCGGCCAGTGGCGGGATATCCGCCTCCTTCTTGCCCTTGAAGGCGCGGGCCAGCCCGCCGAACAACGATTTGCGGCCGCCGGCCTGTCCGCCTTTCTGGGCGATCGTGTCCGAACCGAGCGCGGCCATGGCCGCCGCCGCGGCAGCCTCGGCCGGCGTGCGCGTGCCAATACCAATACCGAGGTCGCTACGCATACCCAGGTCGCCGCGTGCACCCGGCTCATTGCGCAGGATGGCGGCGGCACGGCCATCGAGATCTGCCATGTCCCCAGTCAATGGCAGGGGCTGATCGATATCCATCGACGGCGCGTCGACGGCCATTTTGGGTCGGCGCACGCCGCGCCAGTTGCTCGGCTCGGCCGGTGCCGCATCCAGCAATTCGCTCATCGCCTCGACCGGCTCGCCGGGTTCGAGCGAACCCAGCCGGTCGACGATCTTGAGCAACGTATCGTGGATGGCCTCGAACGTTCTCGAATTGCGTTCGTCGGAGCGCCGCGTCAGCGTTTCAAGCGTCTTCAAATCCTGGGCGAGGCCGGAAACCGCGGTCGCATTGGCGCTCGAACCGGCCAGCGATTGCACTGCGTTCTCGGCCGCTTCGCGCGCCGCGCCAAGGATGGAATCGCGGGTTCCTGCGAGCGACTTTTCAATTTCGTTGAGACGCGGGCTGATGTCCTCGAATTCCGGCAGCGGGGTGCTGGGCTTGGAAAGATGAGCCGACAGGCCGGCAACCTGTGCTTCCAGGCTGCGGATCAGCGCCGGATCGATGCCGGCGACCTGTGCGGCCGACGCGTCCAGCCGGCTTGAAATGTCTTCGAGCCGGCTCTCCAGGCCGCGGATCGCCGCTTCGCCCGCGGGATCGGGCACACGCGTTTCAAGGCGCTTGGCGAGCGCCGTAAAGCGGGCATCGATGGCTTCCATGATGCCGACGCTGTCGACCTGCGGCATGCGCTGGTCGAGCCTGTCAGCAACCTCGTCCAGCCTGCGCTCGAGATCGCGGAACAGCATGTTGCCCTGTTCGATGGCGTCACCCTGGCGGCGTTCCATCATGCTCGACAGCACGTCGAAGCGTTGCTCCAGCCCATGGAAGATGTAGTCGGCGTCAGGCATGGCGGGTGCCTGGTCGATCTTGTCGGCGATGAATGCGATCTGCTTGGCCAGGCGCTCCATCGCCTGCTCCGGCAGATTGGCGCGGCCGGCGAGTTCGTCGACCCGGCCCGACAGCGTGCTCAACCGGTCCATGACCGCGTTGCCGGGACGATCCTGCGCCACTTCCTGGATCTGGCCGGCAAGCGAGTCGATCCGTCTCTCTATGCGCTCGAAAGCCTCGTGGTCGAATGAATTGGCTTGCGCGGCGACCGTCGATGCCACGATGGCGCGGGAAATCTCGTCCAGCCGCTCGTCGATCATGCCAAGCGTGTCGCTGCCACGATTGTCTTGCTGGCTGGCGAAATGGTCGACAGCGCCGGCAAGCGTGCGCACCTTCTCCTCCAGCGAGCGCAGCGACAACGATTCCGGCAAATTGTTGACGGCATTGCTGATCTGCTCGAGCCGGGCGGTGAGAGCAGACAGGCCCGGGTCGTCCGAGCGCTTGCGCTGGTCGGCGTCGACGCGGTCTTCGAACGCCGTCCAGCGGCGATCGAAATCGTCCCAGCGGCGGTCGACCTTCTGCACGCTCTCTTCGCGTGCCAGCGTTTCGAGTGCGGCTTTGACCTGTTCGAGCTCGAGGCGCAGCATGTTGACGCTTCTGTCGTCGCTCTTCTCGGCCAGGGTCTGGATGGCGCCCGAAAGACGCTCGAACTCAAGGCCGAGTTCAGCACTGCCCTTGGCCGAAGCACCGGGCCTTGCGCCTGACTGGAAGGCCCGCTCGATGTCCTTGCGCAGCGCTTCGAATTCCCGCTGCAGGCCTGCGGTCATCTGGTGGCGCAATTCCTCGCGCATGCCGCGCAATTCGCCGGCGATCTTGCCGACCATGGCAACGCCATCCTCCTGGCCGCGCACGCGATCGATATCGCGGGCAATGGCCTGGTAATTCTGCTCGAAAGCGGCGGCTCCCTGCATCGGGCTCTTCGGACGCGACGCGGGCTGCGGGTCCTCATACCAGCGCTGCTGGCCAGAGGGCCGGGCGGCGGGGTAGCGCGCATCGGCACCATATTGGCGGGG
>NZ_RZPW01001420.1:0-559 GCF_003998455.1 Mesorhizobium sp. M7A.F.Ca.CA.001.08.2.1
GCGAAGCCGCCGGCGCCAAAGCCTTGGGCCCCGCCATTCATGCCGCCCTGTTCGAAGGCGGCGTGACCGAAGCGGTCATAGGCCGCGCGCTTCTGCGGGTCTTTCAGCGTCTCGTAGGCTTCGTTGATTTCCTTGAACTTGTGCTCGCAGGAATGGTCGCCGGGGTTGCGATCGGGATGGAATTGCATGGCGAGCTTGCGGAAAGCGCTCTTGAGCTCCTTCTCATCGGCGCCTTTTTGCACGCCCAGCGTCTCGTAGAAATCAGCTTTCATTTTTTCCCGCTGTCCGGATGCTCAACGTCTTGAAGCATTGTTGCGTCTCTTGCCGGCACTGACGCTTCGATTTAGGTGCGATGGAAGGGGGATGCCAGTGTCGACGCGGCTTTGCCTGCATTTTTTCAGCAAGGCCCGCTGTTTTTCTGCAAGGGGTTGCAAAAAAGCCCGGCCTTCGCCGGGCTTTTCGCTTTATCTTGCCGTCAAACGGTTCAGGCCGACTTCTTCTTGTCGTCGTCTTCGTCGATTTCCTCGAAATCGGCGTCGACAACGTCACTGTCCTTGGC
>NZ_RZPW01001421.1:0-558 GCF_003998455.1 Mesorhizobium sp. M7A.F.Ca.CA.001.08.2.1
GGCGCTCTCTACCCTGGCCGCAATCGACCGCGAATACACGTTCGAGGAAATCGCCATCATGACGCGCGCGGCGCCAGCCAAGCTGCTCGGCTTGACGGATCGAGGCCATCTCGGCGCCGGCGCAACAGCCGACGTCGCTGTCTATCGCAGGGACCGCAGTATCGCCAAAATGCTCGGAGAGGCGGCGTATGTTTTCAAGGATGGCGATCTCGTCGTGCAAGACGGGGAAATCATCCATTACCGCTGGGGCAAGGCATTGAGGCTCAAGCCGCCTGTCGACAAGGCAATGGTGCGACGGCTCGAGGACTATCACCAGCAGCGCTACGGCCTGTCGCTGGACTGGTTCAATTTCCCGGATTCCGCGATTGCGCGCGAACAGCCATTCGGCGAGGTGCCATGCCGAACATGAGCATCAATGGCGTAACGATCGACGATACCTTCGCGGAAGCCTTCGGCATGCGCGCAACCGCCATCGTCATCACCGCGCCGAGCCGGAAATGGGCTCGCGAGGCGGCGATCACAATGACCGGCTTCGCCACCTCGGTGATCGGTTGCGGC
>NZ_RZPW01001422.1:0-556 GCF_003998455.1 Mesorhizobium sp. M7A.F.Ca.CA.001.08.2.1
GTTCTGATCGACACCGCCGGCCGTTATGTCCAGCAGGAGAGCCAGCCCGATGTGGACGCGGTTGAATGGCTGGGCTTCCTCGACCTGTTGAAAAAGCACCGCGGACGCCGCGCGCTGAATGGCGTAATCGTCGCGCTTTCGATCGACGTGCTTTGGGAGGGCGATGAAGCCATCAAGGCGCACGGCCGCAAGATCCGCCGCCGGTTGGCCGAACTCAACGACCGGCTCGAAATCCGCCTTCCGGTCTATCTGATGCTGACCAAGGCCGATCTGATCAAGGGTTTCGAGGCTTTCTTCGGCGGCTTGTCCACGGCTTCGCGCGAGCAGGTATGGGGGACCACCTTCGCGCTGGAAGCGCGTGTCGATGCGAAGACCATTGAACGGGAAATTTCCGCGCTGGCGACGGAACTTGAGCGGAGGCTGGTGCCGCGGCTGGAAGATGAGGACAAACTCGCCGCCCGTGCCGAGATTTTCCGCTTTCCCGCCCAACTGGCAAGCCTGTCCGAACCGATACAGGTGCTGGTCGAGGCAATGTTCGGCGAAAGCCGGTATGAAG
>NZ_RZPW01001423.1:0-555 GCF_003998455.1 Mesorhizobium sp. M7A.F.Ca.CA.001.08.2.1
TTGCCGAGGCGCGGCGGGTTTTCCACCAGATCTGGCGGTTGCATCCCCCCTTCCGGCAGTTGGGCGGAGTCACATATCCACGACGACGCGGCCGCGGATCTTGCCCTCGACGATATCGCGCGCGGCATCGACGATGCCGTCGAACCCGATGGTGCTGGACAGGCTGGCGAGCTTCTGCAGATCGAGGTCGGTGCCGATGCGGCGCCATGCCTCGAGGCGGACTGCTTTCGGCGCCATCACTGAATCGATGCCGAGCAATGAGACACCGCGCAGGATGAAGGGCGCGACGCTGGCCGGCAGGTCCATGCCGCCGGCCAGGCCGCAGGCGGCGACCGCGCCGCCATAGGAGGTCATCGAGAGCACATTGGCCAGCGTGTGGCTGCCGACAGCGTCGATGCCGCCCGCCCAGCGCTCCTTGGCCAGCGGCTTGGCCGGCTGGGCAAGCTCCTCGCGCGAGATCACCTCGGCGGCGCCAAGGTCCATCAGAAAGGGGCTTTCGGCATTGCGGCCGGTGGAAGCAATGACATGGTAGCCGAGGCTGGACAGGATGGAGAC
>NZ_RZPW01001424.1:0-554 GCF_003998455.1 Mesorhizobium sp. M7A.F.Ca.CA.001.08.2.1
GCCTCGTCGTCCAAGGTGCACGCGACGGCGGAAGCCGCATCGAAACGCTTCATCGCTTTCGATATGGAGAAGATCGCCGCCGACAATGGCTCGATGATCTCGGCCAGCCTGCTTGGCGCGCTGGCAGGGTCCGGCGCCCTGCCGTTCACGCGCGAGAGCTACGAACAGGCGATCGGTGCCGGCGGCCGGGGCGTCAAGGCCAGCCTCGCCGCCTTCGGGGCCGCGTTTGATCGTGCGCGCGGCACGGCAGCACCGGCGCCTAGGCCGGCCGAGCCAGCGATCGTCGAATCTGCCCTGGGCGCAGGACAGGTGAGTGGCCCGCAAAACCTGCTGCAAGGCTGGCAGGCCTTGGCTGCCCGCATCGATCTGTTGCCGGTGGCCGTGCGCGACATGGCGCTTCGAGGCTTGAGAAAGGTCGTCGACTATCAGGACATCGCCTATGGGCGCGACTATCTCGACCGGCTGGACAAGGCCGTCGCGCTGGACGGGCCGATTCAGGGCTATGGCTTGTCCATCGCTGCCGCCAAGCATCTGGCCAACGCGCTGTGCTACGA
>NZ_RZPW01001425.1:0-550 GCF_003998455.1 Mesorhizobium sp. M7A.F.Ca.CA.001.08.2.1
CCTCACGGGACTACGGCCAACCCTTCGCCGAGATCTTCACGCGGTTCAAAGGCGATTTCTATGCCATCGACCCGCTGCTGTTCAGCCCGGCTGAAGTGATCGTGACAGCGATCGAAACCGGCGATACGTTTCGCGCCGGTCGGCGTGATCTGAAGATGCTCGAACGGAGTCTCGGCTAGGGCATGGCGGTGCAAAGGGATTCGTCTGTCATTCGCCCGCCCGGCGACTGCCTTCCGTGCAGCCCTGCCGCGGACGCTACCATGAGGGCGTGGAATCGCTCGCGCCGCCGACATTCCCGCACCCGAGAGGCCACATGATCCCTCGCATCCTGATCGTCAGCGACAAAGTGGACACCGGCTCCAACGGCCTGGCGGCAGGACTTGGTCGGGGGGGCGGCGCCGTTACAGCCGTGCCGCTGGCGGCGATCGCATTCGATACCAGCAGCCCGAGCGGACTTACGATCCCCGGCTTCGGCGGCACGCTGCCCGACGCCGTGCTCGTCCGTTCGATCGCCGCCGGATCGTTCGAAGCGGTTACCCGGCGCCTCGGG
>NZ_RZPW01001426.1:0-548 GCF_003998455.1 Mesorhizobium sp. M7A.F.Ca.CA.001.08.2.1
ATCTCAAGGCGACGGCCTTTGTCATCGGCTCGCTCGCCTTCGCCGTCCTTCTCGATCAGTTTCTCGACGTTCGCAATCTGGCGATCATTCTGCTCATCGGGGTGCTGGCATCGGCGGTGACCGGCGGCCTGTGGCCGGCTCTGTATGCTTGTTTCGTCAGCGCCCATGCTTTCAATTATTTCTTCCTGGAGCCGCGCTATACGCTGACGATCAGGGATCCGGAGAGCATCGTCGCGCTTGGCGTCTTTCTCGTCGTTGCGGTCATTGCCAGCAATCTGACGGCGCGCGTGCAGCGCCAGGCGGTCGCCGCCCGCTCGCGGGCGCGGGCGACCGAGGATATCTACCTCTTTTCGAAGAAGCTCGCCGGCGCCGGGACGCTGGACGACGTTCTCTGGGCCACCGCCTTCCAGATCGCCTCGATGCTGAAGCTGCGCGTGGTGCTGCTTTTGCCGGAAGACGGGACGATCACCGTCAAGGCCGGCTATCCGCCTGACGACACGCTGGCCGAAGCCGACATCGCCGCCGCCCGCTGGGCCTGGGAGCATAAT
>NZ_RZPW01001427.1:0-546 GCF_003998455.1 Mesorhizobium sp. M7A.F.Ca.CA.001.08.2.1
AACACAGACAGCGTGCTGCGCGCCAACAGCGCCGTCACTGACTACTGGAAGACCGGCCACTCCTACATCAAGCGCCGCGTCGCCGAGCTTGGCGCCGTCGCCGGTTTCGAAAAGTCGGGCCATTTCTTCTTCAACCCGCCAGTCGGGCGGGGTTATGACGATGGGCTGGTCACCGCCATCGCCATCTGCCAGATGCTGGACCGCAGCCCCGGCAGTTCGATGGCCGATCTCTACCGCGCGCTGCCGCTGACCTTCGGCACGCCGACCATGTCGTCGCACTGCGCGGACGATGTGAAGTATGGCGTTGTCGAGCGGGTGGTTGCCGACTTTCAGGCCATGAAGCGGGATGGAACGGTTTTTGCGGGCCAGAAGATCGCCGACCTCATCACCGTCAACGGTGCGCGCGTTGTCGCCGAAGACGGCACCTGGGGACTGGTGCGCGCCTCGTCGAACAAGCCGGAACTGGTCGTGGTCGTCGAAAGCCCGGTGTCGTCGCAGCGTCGAGGGGAGATGTTCGAGGCTGTCGACACCGTGCTGCGCCGCAGC
>NZ_RZPW01001428.1:0-537 GCF_003998455.1 Mesorhizobium sp. M7A.F.Ca.CA.001.08.2.1
TGCGTGTTTGTCGCACCGCCCATGCCGCCACCGCCGCCGATGGACATGGCGAGGATGCCGACCGAGTTGAACCCGCTTGTGCGGATCTCGCCCGAATTATCGACTGCGACACCGACCTTGCCATCGAAACAAGTGGCATTGCCACCGGCGTCCGCGGCACAGGCGGCATCGTTGCCTTCGCCGCCATTGCCGCCGATGCTGACATTTGCGGTAACGCTCGTGCCGGCGGTGCCGCCGACGTGGAAGGCCTGCGTGTTTGTCGCACCGCCCATGCCGCCACCGCCGCCGATCGATTGGGCAACAATGCCGGACGAATAGTCGCCGTCGGTGGTCAAATTGGCGGAATTCGTAACATCCACGGCACCGGACTTGTTGCCTGTGCCACCCGCCCCGCCGACACCAACGTTGACGGCGACGTTGACGCCGTTTTCTGTACCGAGATCGGCCGTCGCGCCATTGGTCGCTCCGCCGTTGCCGCCGCCGCCGCCGATCGACTGGGCAACGATCGCGGCGCTCATGTCCCCACCCGTCTTGATC
>NZ_RZPW01001429.1:0-537 GCF_003998455.1 Mesorhizobium sp. M7A.F.Ca.CA.001.08.2.1
GGCAGAAATCGCGCCCGCCTGGGCAGCGCTCTGGCAACGCGCCGGCGGCCTCGTTTTCCAGCATCCCGACTGGATCTCGGCCTGGTGGCACACCACACCGCATCAGGACCGCCGCGGCCTCAGGATCGGCCTGGTCTGGAGCGGCGAGCGCCTCGAGGCGGTCATTGCGCTCGCGACCTTCTGGCGCTCGGGCATCCGTATGCTGGAATGGGCGGCGAAGGATCACTGCGACTATGGCGATGTCCTGCTTGCTCCCGATGCAGAGCCACAGATCCTGCCGCAACTCTGGCAACATATCCTCGACGATGGCGGCTTCGATCTTGCGTATCTCAATCGGCTGTTGCCCGATGCTCGATTCCGGACCCTGCTTGGTCCCGCCGCCCCAGGCCAGGGCAGCATTTTGCAGCCGAGCCACCGCAGCGAGGTCAGCTACCGAGTTTCCAGCGCCGGACAACGCGGCGCACAATGGTTTGAAAGCCAGTCGAAGAAAACCCGGCAAAACTATCGCCGTGGTTACAAATTCATGGAGGAAGGCCT